>JAKSIF010000006.1 GCA_024398965.1 Fibrobacter sp.
GAAGCTAACAAGGCTTTCGCTCACTTCCGTTTCTAATTCTTGCGATAGTAAAGAATATCCTAGAAGAAAAGGTTCCACTGAAAAGTGGAACCTTTTCTTTTGTAGTATCCTAGAGTAGCACGTAAGGTAAGTGTCGCATGTTGCTGGTATCTGATATCGGAATTGTTTTGTTTAGGTTTTTCGTATATTGGTGATTGCTTCAGGCTAAAAAAAAGATGATGAAAATTTTAACGAGCTCCATTCTATTTTTACTGTTATCCATGCTTTTTTCGGGATGCTGCATGTCGCCCGAAAGGCGTGCCTACGAGGCTCATGAAAAGTCTGTGGAGAAAGATCGCCTACACAAGCGAGCCTTGTTCCAACAGACGAAGGATGGACTGGATGCTGACTCCACCTACGCCTTGCTGAATAAGGCCTACGAACTCTACAGGTTCAACTTGTCTGAAGATGAAGATCTGGCTTTTAACGATAGCGTGGAATTGCTTGCTCGTCCTTTCTTTGAAAAATGGAAACAGCGCTCTGATTTGACCTGCGCTGCATCTGCTGCCCAGGGGCCCGTTGCAGACGAGTTAAGGGCTATTTACTTGGCTCTGTATAAACCAGGTGGGTGTTCTGACCGAAACGCGCAATTCTCTTTGTACTTTGCAGAACAAGTAGATGTTGTGTACAAAGTAATTTCTGCTGGAGGTTTTGAGGAATTAGAGGCTTACGTTAAAAAGATTGATTGTCATTATGAAAAATGTCCAGTGGCGAGCAATCTGTGTGTTGTAGCGGATTCCTTGAATCTGAATAGACTCTTGATGACCGAGACCGATAAGTATGCTTTGGATGTATTTATGGAGCTTGAGTCTCCCTGGAGTTACGAAAGCAATCTCCTGAAAAAGAAGTTTCTAGGCAACATTATTCCTGTTAGCGACTTGACTCCTAATGGCGTTCCGATGTATGGAAATGAGGGACTACTTAAGGTGACTGGAATATATGTGAATGAAAATAGAGACTTGGCTCTTGTTGAGGGCTATTCTATTACGATGGATAGATTTTACCTGCGAAAAGAGAACGGATCCTGGTGCGTAGTAAAAAATGAAATCATTGGATGGTTCTAGGTATGTGTGGTACGAGTAGGTGAATTTTTTGTGTGCTTTTTCACCCTCATTTCCTTCACTCTTTATCACAAACATTTCCACAATTATTCTATATTACGAATAGTTGAATTTTTTTCACTCTAACCAAAGGTCAAATAAAATGGCTTCTAAAATTAAGTCCGTTGTTGCCCGCCAGATCCTCGACTCTCGCGGCAATCCCTCCCTCGAAGTTGATGTTACCCTCGAAAACGGTGTGACCGGTCACGCCGCTGTTCCGAGTGGTGCTTCCACCGGTGAACGCGAAGCTTGCGAACTCCGCGACGGTGACAAGAAGACTTACCTCGGCAAGGGCACCCTTACCGCTGTTAAGAACGTCAACACCAAGATCGCTAAGAAGCTCGTCGGCATGGATCCTTCCAAGCAGGTCGAAATTGACGACGCTATGATCGCTCTCGACGGCAACCGCATGCTCAAGAACAAGCTCGGTGCAAACGCTATCCTCGGCGTTTCCATGGCTGTTTGCGTTGCTGCTGCTAACGACGCTAAGATGCCGCTCTACCAGTACATCGCAAAGATGCACGGCACCACCAAGCTCACTCTCCCCTGCCCGATGTGCAACGTCATCAACGGCGGTGCTCACTCTTCCGCTCCGATCGACTTCCAGGAATTCATGATCGCTCCGGTTGGCGCTAAGACTTTCTCCAAGGGTCTCCAGATGGTGACCGAAATCTTCCACGCTCTTAAGGCTGTCCTTAAGAAGGGTGGCTTCGACACCACCGTTGGTGACGAAGGTGGCTTCGCTCCTGGCGTAAGCATCAAGCCGGCTAAGAACAAGTTCGGTTACGAAATCACTGGCGTTATGACCCTCGAAAAGGCTCTCGACGCTCTGAAGACTGCAACCACCAATGCTGGTTACAAGTTCGGCACCGACATCAAGATCGCTCTTGACGTTGCTTCTTCTGAATTCTGCGACAAGAACACCAAGGCTGGCAAGCCCGAAACCTACACCTTCAAGAAGTCCACCAAGAAGACCCTCAAGTCTGCTGACATGGTGAAGCTCTATGAAAAGCTCATCGACAAGTATTCCATCTTCTCCATCGAAGACGGTCTGGATGAAGCTGACTGGGCAGGTTGGAAGGTTATGACCGACAAGCTCGGTTCCAAGCTCAACCTCGTGGGTGACGACCTGTTCGTTACCAACCCGACCATCTTCGACGAAGGCATCAAGGCTGGCATCGCTAACGCTATCCTCATCAAGGTGAACCAGGTTGGTTCCGTTTCTGAAACCCTCGCTGCTATCAAGCGCGCTCAGAACGAAGGCTATGCTCCGATCGTTTCTCACCGTTCCGGCGAAACCGAAGACACCTTCATTGCTGACCTCGCTGTTGGTACCGCTGCTGGCCAGATCAAGACCGGTTCTCTCTCTCGTACCGACCGCGTCTGCAAGTACAACCGCCTCCTCCGCATCGAAGAAGAACTTGGCAAGGCTGCTGTCTATGCCGGTGATCCTCGCAAGGCTGTCAAGGCTGCAAAGCCGGCTGCCAAGAAGGCTGCTTGCAAGAAGGCTTGCAAGAAGTAATTTTTAACTCTGTTAGAAATTGAAGAGAGCTCCGACTTAGGTCGGGGCTTTCTTTTTTTATAACAAAATATGATTGATTAATCCGATGTATTATGTTGTATGTAACTCTGGCTTGGATGACGAATATTTTCCGTAAGACGAGGGCATGTAGGTGATGTGACTCTTGTTTGTAAACTTTTGTATACTGCCAATAAACTCGGCATGTTATTTTCTATGAACTTGGGGCAATATGGAGCTTGTACTCGTTTGTAAACGGCATTTTTTTTATTGGCGAGAATACTTTTTTTCTAGAAAATCTATATTACGAAAGAATTTTTTCACACAGGCTTTTAATAGCTATCAATGAGGACACAAATGATTGGATTGAAATCGATTGCCAAAACGGCGCTTGCGCTGACGGCAACTGGTGCGCTCCTTTCCGGCTGCGGTGACGCATCCTCGGAAGACGCACTGGCTGGCGGCTCCTTGCCCCGTCAGGAAACGCTGTACCTTTCTGGCCAGCAGAACTCCGCTCCGGGTTCCTTCAACCCCCTGGCTGAAAGCTGGGCTGCCTCCTGGCCGGTAGGTGGACGTTTTAACCTGATGTACGAACCGCTCATCACCTATAACTCTCTGAACGGTCAGATCGAAGATCTTCTCGGTCATCTGGTTGAAGAACTTTCCAACAACGACAGTATCGTGGTTGACTTGAACCCCGCTGCAAAGTGGAGCGATGGCAAGCCGGTGACCTCCACCGACGTAACCTTCATGTTCCTGCGCGGTTCCCTGAATACTGCAGAACAGATTTCTGCTATTCATATCGATACTTTGAAGAACGGACCGGAGGGTCAGGTTACCGAACGCCTTGCCTTTATGGTTAACAAGAAGGCTCGTAACAACCCGCTTACAGTTCGCGACTTGCTGCAGGCAACTCGTATCGCTCCGTCCCATATCTTTGAACCTATGATCAAGGAAAAGGGCTTGGACGAAGTGAAGAAGATGGCTATGGACCAGAATCCGGTTGTTTCCGGTCCCTATGGTCTTCGCTCTGCTAACGAAACCAAGATTATCCTTGAACGTCGTGACGACTACTGGGGCAACGCAGCTCTCCATAACGGTCAGCTTCCCGCTCCTAAGTACGTGGTTCACCCGATTTACAAGAACAACGAACATAACACCATTGCAATGCGCGAAGGCAACCTTGATGCTTCTCAGAGCTTCATTCCTCGCATTAACCGCAAGGCTGGCGCAGGCGTCCACACTTGGTGGAATGAACCGCCTTACTTCCGCCCGGGTGCAATGCCCATGCTTGTGATCAATACCACTAAGGAACCGCTTAACGACAAGCGCTTCCGTCGTGCCTTGGCCACTGCCATTGACTACAACGCTCTTCGTCAGTTCGCCGTCTCCAACTACACTTCCACTCTGAAGGCTGGCCTCATTATGCCTACCGACCTGGAAGGCAAGTACATCGTTGACGAAGACCTGGACAAGTTTGGCGCAAACCTCGCCATTACCGATGACGCAGAACGTCTTGCAACCGTTAAGCAGATGCTTTCCGAAGCAGGCTTCAAGTCTGTGTTTAACGATGACGGTTCCCTGGACCACATGGAAAATGCCAAGGGCGAACGTCTTCCCACTCTCTCCATTACTTCCCCTGCTGGTTGGACCGACTGGGAAGCCATGGTCACCATCGCTGTCGACGGTATGCGTAAGGCCGGTATCGACATTCGCGAAGGCTTCGTAGATGGCGGTGCTTACTGGCCGGCTATGGGTCTTGGCAACTTCGACCTGGTTATGCACAAGCCGGTTGCCGACGTGACTCCGTCTCTCCCCTGGAGCCGCTTCAACGAAATCATGTCTTCTCGTGACTGGACCGACCTTGGTGGTTGGGCCGGCGTGAACATCGGCCGTTACAACAAGCCCGGTTCTCCGGAATATCGTCCGGAAGTTGACCAGCTTTTGTCTGCAATTCCGCTGATGACTGATTCTACTGAAATCGCCAAGGCTTACCGCGAACTGAACAAGATCTTCATGGAAGATCAGCCGTCCATTCCGCTGGTATACCTCCCGGAACAGTTCTACGAATTCAGCGACCGTGTATGGACCAACTGGCCCACCGCTGAAAATCCGTATGCTCCTGCCCAGCTCCCCTGGGTTGCATCCGGCACCAAGATCCTCTGGAACTTAAAGCTTGCAAAATAAAGGTTAAAGGGAATACAAATGCTTAAACAATATCCTATGCTACGCTATGTCCTGCAGAAGGGGTTCTGGTATCTCCTGACCTTCATCTTTGCAGTGGCATTGAACTTCGCATTGCCCCGCGTGGGCGGTAGCGATCCGGTCGACATCATTATGGGTCAGGCCGGTAAGGGCCTTTCTCCGACTGAAGCTCAGTTGAAGAAGGCTGAACTCCTTGTCTCCTTCGGTATGGCCGACGTGGACGAACAGGGCAACCTGTTTGACGAAGAAGGTAACATCGTCATTCGCAAGGTTCCGAAGCTTGACGCCGATGGAAATCCTGTCATGAATGGCAATGATGCCGTTATGGTCAACGAAGTCGTTTCCATGAAGGAACCGAAGCGTACCTCTGCCATCTCCCAGTTCTTTGCCTACATCGGCAACGTGTTCAAGGGTGACCTCGGCAAGTCCTATTCTAACAACACTGAAGTGACTACCATCATCAAGAATGCTCTTCCCTGGACTCTCCTCATCCAGGCTCCCACCATTCTTCTTGGTTGGATCATCGGTAACCTCCTTGGCGCATTTGCTGCTTACAAGCGCGGCATCTTTGACAAGGTGTTCTTCCCGGTTGCCATGTTCCTGAACGGCGTGCCCTACTTCGTGTTCGGTATGCTTCTCGTGGCTCTCTTCTCCATCACTCTCGGCTGGTTCCCGGCTGTGGGTAACATGAGCCCGGATATTTCCGAGTTCAGCTTCTCCTGGAATTGCTTGAAGAGCGTCGGTTGGTACTACATCCTTCCGTTCTTCTCCTGCTTCCCGATTCTTCTTTCCGGCCAGGCTACCGGTATGCGTTCCATGTCCATCTATGAACTTGGTACCGACTACATGAAGTATGCTAAGTGGCTGGGTCTCCGTGAAGGTCGTATCATTAGCTACGTTTTCCGTAATGCAATGCTCCCGCAGCTTACCGGTCTTGCCCAGTCTCTTGGTGCAATGGTGGGCGGCGCCCTCATTACTGAAATGATCTTCTCTTACCCGGGTCTCGGCATGGCTATGCTTGACGCAATCAACAAGCAGGACTATGCAACTATCCAGGGTTGTACCTTGATGATTTCCACCTGCGTGCTTCTCGCTAACTTCGCAGTGGACGTCTTGATCGCTATCTTTGACCCGCGCGTTAAGGCTGGTCTCCAGATGGGAGGTAAGTAATTATGGGAAAGCTTTTTAGAAACCTTCTCAAGTCCCCGATGTTCGTCATCGGTCTGTCCATCTTCGTGATCACTATGTTGATCGCCGTCTTTGGACCTGTTATCTATAACGTGGACACCCACGCCCGTGACATTCTTGCTGGCCCCTATGCTGGATCCAGCTCCGCTCACTTGCTGGGTACCGACCATCTTGGTCGTGACTACGTATCCCTGTTGATCGAAGGCCTTGGCAACTCCCTCTATGTGGGTTTCCTTGCCGGTATCATCGCTACTACTCTCGGTGTTCTTATTGGTCTGTATGGCGGTTTCCGCGGCGGCTGGATTGACGAAGTCCTGAACATGTTCACCAACCTGTTCATCGTTATCCCGCAGTTCGTGATTCTCGTGCTCATCAGCTCTGCCTTTAAGGATGGCCGTTCCCTGACTCTTATCGGTGTGGTGATTGGCCTTACCGCTTGGAGCTGGTCTGCTCGTGCAGTGCGCGCCCAGGCTTCTTCTCTCCGTAGCCGTGACCATATCTCCCTTGCACGCATCAACGGTGCAAACACTCTGACCATCGTTATCAAGCATGTGCTCCCGTACTTGCTCTCCTACGTGTTCATGGTGTTCATCATGCAGGTGTGCTCCGGTATTCTTTCTGAAGCTTCCATCTCCATGATCGGTCTTGGTCCTGTGGATACCACTTCTCTGGGTATCATCCTGAACCAGGCTAAGGACAACGGCGCTCTGGCAGACTCCATCTGGATTGCATTCCTGCCGGCAACCATCGTTGTTACTTTGACTGTGTTCGCCCTCTACCTGATCAATACTTCCATGGAAGGCGTCTTTAACCCGCGTCTGCGCAAGTAAGAGGTAACGAAATGTCTGAAAATGTATTTGAAGTAGAAAACCTCGGCCTCTATTACTTGGGTCGTTTCGGCGACAAGACTCACGCTGTTACCGACGTGTCCTTCTCCATGAAGCAGGGCGAAATCCTCGGTATCGCAGGTGAATCTGGTTGCGGTAAGTCCACTCTCGTGTCCGGCCTCATGGGCATGTGCATTCCTCCTCTGTACCCCGAAAAGGGTGACGTCCGCGTTAAGGTGGGCGACAAGATGGAATCTCTCATGAACCGCTCCATCGAAGACGTTCGTGCCAACGTTTTGGCTCAGAAGGTCTCCATGATTCCTCAGGGCGCATTCAACGCTCTGAACCCGGTTCGTAAGATCAAGGACATCGCTGCAGACGTGATCGCTGCTCACCAGCAGGCTGGCAAGTCTCTTGACAAGGCCCAGATCTACGAAACCCTCCGCAAGCGTTTCGACCTGTTCGGTATGGACACTGACCGTGTGCTGAACTCTTACCCGATCCAGCTGACCGCAGGCGAACGCCAGCGTTCTGTGATCGGTATCTCCACCTTGCTCAACCCGCAGATGGTGATCGCTGACGAACCTACTTCCGCTCTGGACGTTTCTACCCAGAAGGAAGTGATCAGCATGATCTTCGATCTTTTGGACAAGAAGATCTTCAGCACCATGATCTTCATTACCCACGAACTTCCGCTGCTCTATCATGTGGCCGACAATATCGCTATCATGTACGCCGGCGAAATCGTTGAAATGGGTACTGCAGAACAGATCGTTAAGGATCCGCGTCACCCGTACACCCAGGCTTTGATGGGCGCAATGCTCTCCACTGAAGCTTCTCAGCGTACTCGTCACCCGGAAGCAATCGAAGGTGCTCCTCCCAGCCTCAAGAACAAGATTGTGGGTTGCCGCTTTGCAGACCGCTGCAAGAAGGCATGCCCGGATTGCAAGAAGAACACTCAGGAAATCCGCATTGTCGGCGGCCGTCAAGTGAGGTGCGATTATGCCCAGTAATAAGCCAGTTGTATTTTCTGCCAAGCGCATCAGCAAGGACTTTGGTGCCGGCAAGTCTCTGAAGACTGCAGTGAAGGACGTGTCCTTCGACATCTACGACGAAGAATTCATCTCCATCGTGGGTGGTTCCGGTTGCGGTAAGTCTGTTCTCGCAAAGATCATGCTTGGTCTTTACGAACCGACCCGCGGTCAGTTCCTCTATCGCGACAAGCCCATCAAGAACCTGAAGGACCACTGGAACGAAGTCCAGTCTGTGTTCCAGGATCCGTTCGGCTGCTTCAACCAGTTCTTTACTATCCGTAGCCAGCTGGAAGACGCCTTGAACATCCTGAAGGACAAGCCCTCTAAGGAAGAAGTTCGCCGTCGCGTGGACGAAGGCCTGATGGCTGTTAACGTTAAGCCCTCCGATATTGAAGGCAAGTATCCGTTCGAACTTTCCGGTGGTCAGATGCAGCGTATGCTTCTCGCCCGTATCTTCGCCCTCCGTCCGAAGGTGTTGATCGCTGACGAAGCTACCTCCATGGTGGACGCTTGCGTTCGTGCAAACATCCTCGATTACCTCCGTAAGCTGAAAGACGAACTGAAGATGACTGTTGTGTTCGTGACCCACGATATCGGTCTTGCAAACTACGTTTCCGACCGTATCTTCATCATGCACGACGGTAAGATCGTTAACCAGGGTACTCCGGCTGAAGTGTTGGACAACACCACCGAACCGCACACCCTGAAGCTGCTCGACGATATTCCTGAAGTCCACAAGACCGAATGGATCAAGAACAGCCATCGTTCTAAGAAGGGTTAATTCCCTTGATAGCTTGGTGCGGGTAACTGCACAAGGTTATTGAAAGATTGAAGCCTCGGCTCCGAGAAATCGGTGCCGGGGTTTCTTTTTTTTGCGTTTCCCATCCGTTTTCTTTTGAAAACGGAAAAAAGACGGAAAAGTTCCCTCTAGATGGATTTTGTAGGTATATTCTGGACATGATGAATCGTAACTCTGCTTTTAGCAAGGTGGCTTTGTCCGCCCCTCTTATGCTCCTGGCCACCAGTGCCTTTGCTGTTCCCCTTTTCAACCAGGTGGGTTATACTCCCGAGTCCGAAAAACAGATTGTAATTCCGGGTAGTGACGCCAACCCGCTGGAAATCCGTGACCTTAACGGAAAGACTGTGCTGAAGCTTGATGCTCCCATGGTCTATGACTGGGAATTTAGCGGTGAGGAAGTCCAGACTTACGATATTTCCGCTTTGAAGACTCCCGGCACCTACCGCATTTATCGTGACGGCTATATGGCGGCTCCCATCGTAATTTCAAAGAATGCCTACGAGGACGTGACCAAGGCTGCGCTGAAGTGGTTCTACTACCAGCGTGCAAGCATGCCTCTGGAAACCCAGTATGCAGGCAAGTGGGCCCGTTCTGCAGGCCATATGGATGACCAGGTGATTGTCTACGGTACAGACGCTGCAACTGCTCCCGGCTACGAGAAGGCTACTGGTAAGCCTGCCCCCAAGACGGACAAACCGCAGGTGATCAAGTCTGACCGCGGTTGGTACGACGCCGGTGACTACGGCAAGTACATCGTGAACTCCGGCATTACCGTGTTCACCTTGCTGGATCTCTATGAACGTTTCCCGAAGTTCGGCGACACCCTGAAGTGGAACATTCCCCAGGAATTCAAGAAGTACCCGCAGCTTCTTGAGGAAATCCGCTACAATCTTGACTGGATGCTGACCATGCAGGATTCCGATGGCGGTGTTTACCATAAGGTGACCACCTTGAAGTTCAGCGGTTCCGTGATGCCTGAGATGGATGGCGCCGCCCGCTATGCCATCATCAAGAACGTTACCGCCACTCTGGACTTTGCCGGCGTCATGGCCCAGGCTTCCGTGATTTACAAGAAGAAGGATGCCGCCTATGCCAAGAAGATGCTGGACGCAGCCGAAAAGGCTTATGCCTGGGCAAAGGAACATCCTACGGAATTCTACAAGCAGCCCGAGGACGTACAGACCGGTAACTACATGCATGGTGGCGAAGACGGTAAGGATGAATTCCGCTTTGCCGCTGCAGAACTTTATCGCGCAACCAAGAAGGCCATGTATCTTGACGAGTTCAAGACCAACGCCTTTAACGCCAATGGTCCCTGGTGGGGCGACATGAACATGATTGCCGCCTTCCGCGTGGCAACCGAGGCAAAGCTTTTTGGCAAGGAACTTTCCGAGACCGCCAAGAGTGTTGTGATGAACGAGGCCAACAATCTCCGTGCCATTGGCGATACCAGCGCCTACCGCCTGCCTATGAACAAGTGGAACTGGAACTGGGGCAGCAACAGCGCTGTGGCCAACAACGGTATTGTCCTTCTTTACGCCTACTATATGACCGGCGACAAGAGTTACGTGGATGGCGCCCAGCAGGCCCTGGACTATCTCCTGGGTAAGAATCCCATGGAAATCAGCTATGTGACCGGCTTTGGCTACAGAAGTGTCCGTAACCCCCATCATCGTCCCAGCGAATCCGACATGGTAGACGATCCGGTACCGGGCATGTTGGCTGGTGGCCCCCATCTTGGCAAGCAGGATATTAACCTGGATGGCAAGGAACTTTGGAAGTGCCCCAACTATGCTGCCGCTGATAAGGAAGCCTTGGCCTACATCGATGACCGTTGCAGCTACGCTACCAACGAAGTGGCTATTAACTGGAATGCTCCCTTGGCTTACTTGGCTGGCGCCTTGCAGGCAATTTACAATGGACACAAACCGGTAGTTTCTAAGTAAAAATTCAAGTAAACTTGGATGCCATGACACTCGGCTTTTGCATTTTTATAGAAAATGCGGCGCCTCGGTCATGTCGTTACCAAGTAAACTTGGACGCCATGACGCTCGGCTTTTGCATTTTTGACAAAAGAAAGTTTTTTGGTACCTCTGCAGGTGTAGCCCTGCGGAGGTATTTTTATATCAGTGAATTACGGGCGGGATAGGTGTTTGGCGTCCGTGCAACAAGAGGAAATGGTATGTTTGGAATTTCTCTACGGACATCGGCACGCGCTCTCGCGCTGTCTCTTGGCCTGATGGCTGGTGCAGGCTTTGCCCAGGATCAACTTTATTCGGAAATGTTTCCGCTGTCTGCGGTGAAGCTTCTGGACGGTCCCTTGAAGGAACGCCAGGATCTTAATGGCGAAACCTTGCTTGCCTATGATACGGACAAGCTGATCGCGCCTTTCTACGAAGAAGCCGGCATGCGCCCCAAGGCTGTTAAGTTCAGCAACTGGGCGGGCCTCGATGGACATGTGCTAGGCCATTACCTGAGCGCCTTGGCCATGCATTATGCTGCTACCGGTGATTCCAAGATCAAGGCCCGTATGGAATATGTGGTGGATGAGTTGGAAATCATCCAGAAGCAGAATTCCAAGGATGCAAATTTTGTGGGCTATATCAGCGGCGTGCCTAATGGCAAGGCCATGTGGCTCAAGTTCAAGAACGGCGATGCCGGCGCACAGAACGGCTATTGGGTTCCTTGGTACAATATTCACAAGACATACGCTGGCTTGCGTGACGCCTGGATGTACGGCGGTATTTCCAAGGCCAAGACCATGTTCCTTGCCCTTTGCGACTGGGGCATTACCATTACCAACGGCCTTAACGATTCCAAGATGGAATCCATGATGGGTACGGAATACGGTGGCATGAACGAAGTGTACGCCGACGCCTACGAAATCACAAAGAACTCCAAGTACCTGGATGCGGCAAAGAAGTGGTCCCACAAGTGGCTGCTGAATTCCATGGCATCTAACAATGATGTGCTTTCCAATAGGCATGCCAATACCCAGGTTCCCAAGGTTGTGGGTTTTGCCCGCGTGGCGGAACTGAGCGGCGACAAGACTTACAAGGCTGGCGCTGAAACTTTCTGGGACATCGTGGTGAACAAGCGTAGTATTGCCATCGGTGGCAACAGCATTTCTGAACACTTCCCGGATTACGACAAGTACAACAAGTACATCGAGGAACGTGAAGGACCTGAATCCTGCAATACATACAACATGCTGAAGCTGACGGAACGCTTGTTCCATATGACGCCCAATGCCAAGTATGCGGATTTCTATGAACGAGCCTTGTTCAACCATATTCTTTCTACACTTCATCCGAAGCACGGCGGCTACTGCTACTTTACTCCTGCAAGACCGCGTCATTACCGCGTGTATTCCAAGGTAAATGCGGGCATGTGGTGCTGTGTGGGTTCCGGCATGGAAAACCCGGGTAAGTACGCCCAGTTTGTTTATACCAAGGAAAATGATGCTCTGTATGTGAACCTTTACGCTGCCACCGAATTGGATTGGAAGGATAAGGGCATTAAGATCAAGCAGGAAACAGCTTTCCCCAAGGGTGAATCTTCCAAGTTTACCGTGAGCGGCGCCGGCAGTTTCAAGATGATGCTTCGTCACCCCTACTGGGTGAAGGCCGACGAATTCAAGGTTGTGGTAAATGGCGATACCGTTGTGTCGAAGTCTGATGTGTCCAGCTATGTTTCTGCAGGCACTGTCAAGGGCGGCGACGTGGTGGAAGTGATTTACCCCATGTACACTCATACCGAAGACCTGCGCGGCATGGATAACTACGTGGCTTTGCTTCACGGCCCCATTGTGCTGAGTGCAAAGACCGGTACCGAAAACTTGAGCGGCCTTGTGGCTGATGATGGTCGCTGGAGCCATATTGCAGGTGGCCCCCTCCAGTCTCTGGATGGCGCTCCTATGCTGGCCAGCGAAAAGAAGGACATTCCTTCCAAGGTGACTCCGGTGAAGGGCGAACCGCTCCACTTTAAGGCTCCTTACTTGTTTGCCGCCCAGAAGGACGCAAACCTGCTGTTGGAACCTTTCTATGAAGTTCACGACGCTCGCTACATGATGTATTGGATGGTGCTGACGGATCCTGCAATTCTTGAAAAACTGAAGAAGGAACAGGCCGAGGCGTTGGCACTTGACGAAAAGACGGTGGACAAGGTGTCGCCGGGTGAGCAGCAGCCCGAAGCAGATCACCGCATGCAGAAGGAAAATTCCTCTACCGGAAATCATCAGGGCGAATTCTACCGCGATGCGGGCCAGTGTTCCGGTGGCGATGGAGGATTCATTAGCTACGAGCTGGAAACCAACAGCGAGGACTCCCTGGACCTGATGGTGCGTTACTGGGGTAACGAAGGCTGTAACCGAGCCTTTGATATCATGATTGATGACAAGAAACTTGCCAGCGAAAATATTTCCAACAAGTGGAAGGTGGATGAATTCGTCAACGTGAAGTATCCCATTCCCGACAACATGGTGAAGGGCAAGAAGGTGATTACCGTAAAGTTCCAGGCAAGCACCGGCATGGTGGGCGGTATCTTTGCTGTGCGACTGCTTCGCAATAAACCTAAGCCTGAACCTGTTGAAGAAGTGGATTCCACAAAGACCGACACCACTGCAACTTCTGTTGATGATTCTACAGTTACAAAGGTTGAAACCGGCTTTGCAAAAACTGTGCCGCAGCTTCGTGCTCGCGCTACCCAGGATAATCTCCAGATCGAATCCAGTATGCCGTTGCAGGGTAACATGGCTGTGAAGATTTATTCCATGGATGGACGCGTCGTGAAGGCGCAGGTGCTGAAATCGGGTGAATCTTCCTTCAACATTGGAATTTCTGACGTGCAGAATGGCATGTATATTCTTCGAGTAATCCAGAATGGGGCGGTATACAGCAGTTCCATATTCAATAAGACTGGAAACTTCTAAAAAGAGCCTAACACACATCCAAAGAGGTACTTCGCGAAAGCGGGGTACCTTTTTTTGTCTAAGGGATTTATATTTACGGGTATGGAAATGGTAAGGAGAAAAAGAATGATTCTAAAAAACAGCTGCGCTCTTGCTTTTGCAACCATGGCGCTTGTGATTGGCGCATCGAATACCGCTGCTGCAGTTGCTGACTCCATTGAAAGATTGACGCTTCAGGATTTGGACTATACGGACCACTTGCAGACATTGCCCAATTACGATCGTGGTTTTTATTATTCCCAGGCGCTCCACGTTAAGGTGGAAGGCTCCAAGCCTATTGAAAAGCCATACGGTAAGCTGGTTCACCTTCGTGCAGACCTTGCGGAATTCAGCAGCCGTGCTTGGCTGAAGATTGATACTACTGGGGGCCGGCGCGATACCACTTGGGGCAAGTCCCAGGATCTAACAGAAGATGCCCTGAACGTTTTGCAGACCACCTTCGATAACATCCGCAAGAACGGTAGCAAGGTCATTGTGCGATTCTGTTACGACCCGTGGTTTGATGGGCACTCCAACACAACCGCGGAACACGAGTGGGTGCTGCGCCACATTGAACAGCTGGCTCCGCTTCTGACAAAGAACGTAGACATCATCGTGGCTCTTGAAATGGGCATGCATGGCGCCTTCGGTGAAATGCACTCCGATACGGCGATTACTTACCCGCGAGTTGTGGAGGCCGTGAACAAGATGCTGCGCCTGACTCCTCCGGAACTTAAGATTCTCACCCGCACGGGAAATTACTCTGCCGCAGTTCTTGGCTTTGAAAACTGGGGCGTTGATTTCCATATTGACGGTGACGTGTTCAAGCGAATCGCCGAGGCCAAGGGCGATACCATGTACCGCGTAGGAATGTTCAACGATGGCTACCTGGGGACGCAATACGATTACGGAACCTGGGGTGCGGATTGCAAGACTTCCATCTGTCGTGAAGAAGGTGTGGCCTGGCTTGAAAAGTACAGCATCAACACGCCTTATGGTGGCGAGGCTGTGGCGACGGCCAGCGGTTACCAAGTCATCAATACGCCGGAGTTCCTGGCCTACGAAGGCTTCCGTACCCACACCAGTTACTTGAACATGCATTGGAATAACAATGTGGTGGATGGCTGGAAGGCCAAGCATTTTAGCGGCAAGGATTTTGAATACGACGGAACAAAAATTGATTCCCTTACAGGTTACAAGTTTATTGAAGATCATCTAGGTTATCGATTTGTGCTGCGAGAATCCTGGTTGCCCGATACAATTGGTTCTAGCCGACATTTTCAGGCGAAGCTGAAAATTCAAAACGTGGGCTTTGGAAATCTGACTAAAGATCAGCCAGTGTATCTTCTTATTGAACAGGACCGTGACATGGGCGGCCTTGCTGTTGAACCGAGTGGTGATTCTCTTCTGCTAGAAAATCTTGACTTTAGAAATGTGTTGAGTAGGAAAATCGTCGTTGCCGATGGTGATACCAACATGACTTTTGATGGAGTCAATGACATTGATATTGATGTAAAGGATTGCCCCATGGCTTATGGAAAGAATGATGTTTACCTCCTTGTGGGTAACGTGTCCTTTGCCAATAAATCATCAAGAGATCCTTTTGTTTTTCATGAAAATAAAAATGCAATGTACTTAGGTTCTTTTGTGTATGATCGCGAGAAATCAGATGCTATTGGAGTGTTGCGCAATGTTCGAAACAAGGGGACTGAAACTCGCGTAGAACGTGCCGACCAGAAAATCCAAGTCCGCGATGGCCGCGGCAAAAATCGCAACGGGTCTGGCGACAAGCTGTTCCGTGTGAATGGAAAAGCCGTGAAATAAAAGTCATCTGGCGTGGAAAATTTGACCCAAAAGCAAATATTGTTTCTATAGCAAGGGGTTTCAAATTATATCATTATGGAACGGAGCGTTTCTTTGTTGAAGGTTCTTGGGGAGGTACGATTATTGCTCCAAATGCGAAGTTGATTCTTGGACAGACGCAATATAAATCTTTGTATGGTCAGTTTTTGGGAAATGGTTTGTCTGTTCATCAGTATTCTCGTGTGATAAACGTTGTTTTTAATCCGTTGAGTAGTAGTGCTATCGCTTATAGGGATTGATTTATGAAAAAAATCTTACTTGTAATCTTAGTCATCGCTGCAAGCCTATTTGCCCAGGTCAAGATTGATCGAGGGGTGGATGCTGTTTTTCCTCGTGAATTATGGAATTTTGAAGAATATAGCCGTACTGAAGATTGTCAAACCTATCTGCGTTTGGAAAATGCAGATGACAGTCTAGGATGCTTCAATAGAGAGAACGTCGTGTGCCAAAGTTTGTTGGACTCCAGTGTGTTTTTTTATTGGAGCCAAGCTTGGACTTCTGAAGCCAATGGATATTTCTACCATCTCTCTGATGCCACGCATTCGATCCTTGACGTGATTATGGATGAATTTAGACATTACCATGATTGTGGTTTAATCGTTGCGACGGAAACGGGCATGGATTCCATTGAATTCATTTTGAAAAGGGATTTGCAGCCCGCTTTGGATAGCGTTACATTTGACATTGGTTATTTCTTCATGTATTCTTATAGACGGTCGTTGGATGGTTCTTCTCAGCCAGCATTTACTAATGTAGGTGAACTTCCTGTTCCTCAATCAGACTATGTGGACAGTGTCGTGAATATGCGCAACGGAAATACTCTAGCGATTTTTTCACCTGTTTTACGTAATAATGGATTCCGCGGAGTTCGTGTGGAGCGTGCTGGCCAGAAAATTCAGGTCCGCGATGGTCGTGGCGGTTTGCAAAATGATCGCGGTGTGGACGGTTCACCCAGCAACAAACTATTCCGTGTGAACGGGGAAATGGTGAAGTAAAAAAATCCCCGGCACAGAAGTGTCGGGGTTTAATGCTTTCGTAGATTCAATTAGCCGTTGACGAGTTCAACGAACTGATGGCAGACTTCTTCGGGGTTGGGTTTGCCGAAGATTGCGGAACCCACCACGAAGACGTTGGCGCCGGCATCCTTGCAGGCGAGGATGTTGTCCAGCTTGACGCCGCCATCGATCTGGATGTCAAGTTCCGGCTTCATCTGGCGAAGTTCGCGGATCTTGTCCAGGCAATAGGGAATGAGGCTCTGGCCGCCGAAACCCGGATTCACGCTCATCACGAGGACCATGTCCACGATGTCAAGCACATGCTTGATGCTTGTAAGCGGAGTTGCAGGATTGATGGCCACGGCGGGCTTTACGCCCAGTTCTGCAATCTGGTGCAGCAGGCGATCCAGGTGGTTGGTGGTTTCGGCGTGGACGCTAATGAGGTGTGCGCCGGCCTTTGCAAATTCGCCCACGTAGTTTTCGGGATTTGCAATCATCAGGTGGCAATCCAGCGGAAGGCTTGTGCCCTTCTTGACGCAGGCGGAAATGCCCGGGCCAAAGCTGATGTTGGGAACGAAATGACCGTCCATGATGTCCAGGTGAACAAGGCCTGCGCCGCCGTTTTCGATAGCCTTGAGGCCGTTACCTAATTCCAGAAAGTTTGCGTTCAATACGCTGGGTGCGATAATCTGCTTCATGATGAACAAGTTAGAAATTTTGAAACTGAGTCGCAAGGCGGTTCATAGGAAGAACAAATGATTCGTGTTTTGGTAGGGTTGATTCGTCGTCAAAAGATTGTCGTTCGTCAAAATGATGTAAGTAAATATTAGACAAAAAAAAGTTTTATTACTATTTTTGGCACCAAATTCAAAGGAGAAGATTATGTCCAAAGGTACTAAGACTGTAGTTGCTAAGCCGGCCGCCAAGAAGGCTGCTCCCGCTAAGGCAAAGGCTGCAGCAAAGCCCGTTGCCGAAAAGAAGGTTGCTGCTAAGGCTGCTGCCAAGAAGGAAGCCCCTGCCAAGGCTAAGGCTGCAAAGCCTGCTGCCGAAAAGAAGGTTGTTGCCAAGGCTGCCGCTGTTAAGGCTGCTCCTGCAAAGAAGGCTGCAGCAAAGCCCGCTGCCGAAAAGAAAGTTGCTGCAAAGGTTGCTGCTCCCAAGGCCGCTGCTAAGAAGGCTGCCCCCAAGGCTGCTGCCGCTAAGAAGGTTTCCGTGACCCTCGAAGCTGATTGCCCGCTGGCTACCACCGTTTCCGTTGCTGGTTCTTTCAACAACTGGATGGTTGACGTTGACATGCTCAAGAAGGACAAGAAGTCTGGTCTCTGGAAGATCAAGCTGGAAGTCCTCCCCGGCGAATACGAATACAAGTTCGTATGCGACGGCAAGAACTGGGACGAAGGTGCCAACAAGGTTCTCAAGGCCTAATTCAGTATTTTTTGCAAATTTAGAGGAAGCTCCTTTTCAAGGGGCTTCTTTTTTTGTTCAAAATGTCATCTTTTGTCATGACATCAAATCTATATTATGGTCATGGCATTCAAGATTATTCGAAACGATATTACCAAGGTTAAGGCCGATGTCATTGTGAACTCGGCTAACACGAAACCCATTTGCGCTGGCTACCGTACCGATGCAGCCATTTACGAGGCTGCCGGTTACGATGAGATGCTTGCTGCCCGTCAAAAGATTGGTGACATCCAGGTGGGCCACGCCGAAGTTACCCCGGCATTCAAGCTTCCGGCCAAGTATGTCATCCACACGGTGGGTCCCAAGTGGATCGATGGTAATTCCGGCGAGCCCGAGGCCTTGCGCAGTTGCTATCGTGAATGTCTTACCAAGGCTGTTGCGCTTAGGGCAAAGTCCATTGCCTTTCCGCTGATTTCT
The DNA here is from genome assembly GCA_024398965.1 of Fibrobacter sp. NCBI lineage: Bacteria > Pseudomonadati > Fibrobacterota > Fibrobacteria > Fibrobacterales > Fibrobacteraceae > Fibrobacter > Fibrobacter sp. Next base: position 18,396 of record JAKSIF010000006.1, read on the forward strand.
ACGGGAGCCTTCAAGTATCCCAAGGACCAGGCGCTGGATATTGTTACCGAGATTGCCAAGGAATTCACCAGCGAGCACAAGCTGGATGTGATTCTTGTTGTTTATGACGAAGAGTCCTTTGGCTTGACTTCGGAACTGTCCGATTTTGTGAGTGCCTATATCGATGAGCATTATGTAGGCAAGGTTACCGAAAAGCGCTTGAAAATGTACAGCGACATGAATTCCCCGGAGGAGGAACGCTGGCAGTGGCGTGGTGAAAGTTCTTTGAACAGACGTAGCCCGGTGTTAGAAGCCGCCTGCGAGAATGAAGATTGTCTTGTTGAAGATCGTCCAAACGCTAAGGCCTATGTTTCTTTTGTCGGTAAGTTGGAGGAAGATCTTGATAAAAAAGTCAGGGAATTTGAAGTGCCGACATTCGGACAGCGTTTGGCGTATTACCTTCACAAAAAGAAACTTGAATCAACAATGGTCTATAACGCAGTGTTCATGGATCGCAAGCATTTTTCGAAGTTGTTGAGTGATAAAATCAAGAATCCTAGGCGAGGAACTATTTTGGCTCTTGCTATTGGTATGAAACTGACCGTTACTGAGACGAAGGATTTACTTTCTCACGCGGAGTACTCCTTTAATCCTCAAGTTAATTTGACTGATACAATCGTTGAAGCGTTCATTGAGCAAAAAGTCTACGATATCATTCGAATAAACTATTCGCTTTCACTGCATAAACTACCTCAACTTGGTTAAACATCGCGCCGGGAAACCGGCGTTTTTTTTGTCGCTTGATGAGCGACCCAACGGCCCTTGCGATGGAGTATCTTTGTTTTCGTTAAGAGGGAATGGCAATTCCGCCAACCCAAACAAAACGAGGCAAAATATGAAGCAAGGTTTGACTGAAATGGTTTTCATTATGGATCGCAGCGGTTCCATGAGCGGTCTTGAAAAAGATACTATCGGTGGTTTCAATTCCACTATAGCAAAGCAGAGACAGGAACCAGGCGAAGCCATTGTTTCTACAGTCCTATTCGATGGCGATACGGAAGTTCTTCATGACCGAGTCCCTATCGCCGAAATTCCCACCTTGACAGATAAGGAATACTATGCCCGTGGCTGTACCGCCTTGCTGGATGCGGTTGGTAGCGCCATTCATCATATCGGAAACGTCCACAAATACGCCCGTGACGAGGACCGCCCGGAAAAGACCATCTTTGTGATTACTACCGATGGCTACGAAAATTCCAGTCATATGTATACTGCCAGGAAGGTAAAGGAAATGGTGGAACGTCAGAAATCCAAGTACGGCTGGGAATTCATTTTTCTAGGCGCAAACATCGATGCCGTGGAAACGGCCCGAGGCTTTGGAATTTCGGAAGAGTGCGCGGCAAACTTTATGTGCGACGAGAAAGGCATTGCCTTGTGCTACGAGGCTCAGGACGCAATGATGACGAATTTCCGAAAGGGAAGGAAGGATTGTTCCTGGAAGACTAATATCGAAGCGGATGTAAAAAAACGTTCTCGTCGCTGATAATGTTAGGGACCGAAGTGGCGTAGCCATTCGAACGAGTTTACGTTTTTTGTAAGGTTCCCGCCTTCGCGGGGATGATGTTCCGTAAACCCGGTTGAACGATCTGTATTATTGGCGAATGCCAGCACAGCCAAAAATTGAGCTTGTTTAGATTTGCTGGGCCCTATCGGTCGTTCCTCCCTCCAGGGTGACGAGTGAGAAATTTTTCTAAATTTTTCCCGTAATTTAACGGGGCGGCTTTTTGAAGTTTCGCCCAGAAAGGGAATACAAAATGAAGAACACCAATATCCCCGAAGAACAGTTTGTGAAGGCTGCCGCTCAGTTCGGCACCCCGCTTTGGATTTACGACCGCGCAACCATCGAACAGCGTTGCAAGGAAGTGAAGGTTTTTGATAACGTGCGTTTTGCCCAGAAGGCTTGCCCCAACCTGAGCGTGATCTCCCTGGTCCGCAAGCAGGGTTGCGTGGTGGACGCTGTGAGCGCCGGTGAAATTGTCCGCGCTCTCAAGGCTGGCTACAAGGGCGGCTGCGAAAAGGGTAAGGTTCCCGAAATCGTCTACACCGCAGACATCTTCGACAAGGATGCTCTGGAACTGGTGAAGCAGCACAACATCGCTGTGAACGTTGGTTCCCCGGACATGATCCAGCAGCTTGCCGATGCAGGCGTGAAGTCCGAACTCACCATCCGCGTGAACCCGGGTTTCGGTCACGGTCATTCCCGCAAGACCAACACCGGTGGCGATCTTTCTAAGCACGGTATCTGGCACGAACAGATCAAGGACTGCGTAAAGCTTGCCCAGGCAAACGGCATGTGGATCACTGGTCTGCATATGCATATCGGTTCCGGTTCTGACTTTGAACATCTGGCTTCTGTTGCAGAGGCTATGTGCGACGCAAGCCGCCGTCTCGGTTCTCACCTCCGCACCATCAGCGCAGGCGGTGGTCTTCCCATCGAATACCACGAAGAGAACAAGGGCCCGCATATCGACATGGCTGCCTACTACGGCATTTGGGACAAGGCCCGCAAGAACATCCAGCAGAGCATCGGTCACGATGTTCATCTGGAAGTGGAACCGGGTCGCTACCTGGTTGCAGAAAGCGGCTACCTCATGGCTGAAATCCGCGCTGTGAAGAAGCAGGGCGACAATCTGTTCTACATCGTGGACGCTGGCTTTACCGACCTGGTTCGCCCCAGCTTCTACGGCTCCTACCATCAGATTTCTGTGATCGCCCGCGATGGCCGCGAACTGAACGAAACTGTTGACGCCGTTGTTGGTGGCCCGCTTTGCGAATCCGGTGACGTGTTCACCCAGGAAGAAGGCGGTTTCGTCGTGACCCGCAAGCTCCCGAAGGCTAAGGTGGGCGACCTCCTGGTTCTCCACGATGCTGGCGCCTACGGTGCTGCAATGAGTAGCAACTACAACAGCCGTCGTTACGCTGCCGAAGTGATGTACACCAACGGCGAAATGAAGGTTGTCCGCGAACGCCAGACCTGGGATCAGTTACTGCAGAATGATAAAATCATAGAGTTCTGATCCTAGTTTCTTCGCCTCGGATATAAAATCAAGTGAACTTGATTTTGCATCGCTCGGCTTCGGAAACTTTCGAACAGATGATGCAGAACGACAAGATTATTGAATTCTAATTCGTCACGTCATCCTGGAGCGACGAAGTCGCGATAGGATCCACGCAGTGGCGTATATGCAATTAAAAAGGCCGATGAAGAGAGTTCTTCATCGGTCTTTTTTTACAAGAGAGAAAAGGATTGGCATCCATGCACGGCAAAATACTCGAAGCTACTTTATAAAAAAAGATAGCAGTGCCTTGGAAGTTCGTTTTTCACGCTTCATACTATAATCGGAGCTGGTCCGAAACCGCTTGGCCGATGGCGTGCCTAAACTGTATCACAAGAGCAACGAGCTTTAATAATATTGTTAGATCGGGCATTGATCCGTGAGGATGCCTAGGCTTAATATACCTAACTGCAGTTCCAAAAACAATAAGACCCGGAAATATATTTTTCTTCCAAAAAGCAGAAATGTGTCAACTGTTAGTTGTCGGAAGGCGGAAATTCATCGTTTTCCGCGAAATCCTGGGAAAAATCGGGCGTAATGAATTCCTTGCAGTACTCCGCAACCTGTTCCCGGAGCTTGTTTCCTCGGGCCTTGCCCAAGAGTATTTCGATGTCCTCCAGAGGGGCGGCCATGAAGGCTTCGGCACTCTTGTACTTGGAAAGAACTTTCACGCGGGTCTCGTGACCGACGCCAGGCTGTTTAAGCCATTCCACTTCCAAGTCCTTCTTGCGCTTGCTGCGCTGGTAGGTGATGGCGAATCGGTGGGCCTCGTCACGGGCGTTCTGCAAAAGCTTTAGGGCGGGGCTGGTTCGGTGCAGCACGATGCTCTGGCGTTCATCGGGGAATACGATTTCTTCCAGGCGCTTTGCTAGCCCGATAAGGGGGAGGTCCTTGTCGTGGCCTAGCTCCTTCAGGATCTGCATGGTGGCGTCTACCTGGCCTTTACCGCCATCGCATACCCACAGGTCGGGCATGGGGGTGCCTTCGTCTTCCAGGCGGCGGATACGGCGGGTCATGACTTCGCGCATGCTGGCAAAGTCGTCTACGCCTTCTACGGTCTTGATAATGAACTTACGGTAGTTGGCCTTGTCGGGCTTTCCGTTCTTGAAGGCCACAAGGCTTGCCACGGTGTTCGTTCCCGACAGATGGGAGATGTCCACGCACTCGATGCGGAAAGGCGTCTTCTTGAGGCCAAGGACTTTCTGCAGTTCAAAGACGCTCTGGTCGATTTCGCTGTACTTTTGGACCTCTGCACGCATTTCCACCAGGATCATGTCAGCGTTGGCGCCAGCCAGTTTCAGGAACCCAAGTTTTTCTCCTCGTTGGGGAACGTTGAAGAAAACCTTTCTGCCGGCTTTTTCCGTAAGGGCGTCGCTGAGCAGTGTGGCGTCCTCGGGCAGGGCGATGTCGGTGGCAATCTCCTTCGGGATGAAATCCTGGTCCAGGTACCAGTTCAGGATCATCTGGCGGAAGATTTCGGTCTCGTCGTCTTCTAGGGCGCATTCTAGGCGGTAGTGCCTGCGTCCGGTAAGAACGCCCTCGCGGTATTCCAGGATCACTGCGGCAGCCAGCGTTCCGTTGCGGCGTAGTGTGACGATATCCAGCGAAAGGTTGGGGTCGCTGGTATCTGTCTTGGCGTGAATTCCCGTAGACTGAAGCGCTTGGATGGCGTCACGTTTTTTTGCCGCGGCTTCAAAGTCTAGATTGGCCGCAGCCTCCTCCATTTCCTTTTGCCAGATTTCCTGGAGGTCGTCTCGCTTGCCCTCTAGCAGAAGCCTTGCCTGCATTACGTCCTTGTAATACTCCTCCTGGGAGACAAGGCCTGCGCAGGGCGCCTTGCAACGGCCTATGTGGTAGTTGAGGCAGGGGCGCTGGGGTGTTCGGGCCGGCAAGTCCATGGTGCATTCGCGGATGTTGAATAACCTTGCGCAAATGTCTTTTAGTTTGTCTACATAGCGGGAGCTCATGTAGGGGCCGTAATACTGATTGCAGTCTTTTTTTACGGAACGGGTCAGGAATAAACGGGGGAAGGGCTCGCGAACGCTGAAGGCTAGGTAGGGGAAATGCTTGTCGTCCTTTAGCAGTACGTTGTACTTTGGAGTGTGCTTGCGGATCAGGTTTGCTTCAAGGATCAGCGCTTCTTCTTCAGTTTCGGTAATGATCCATTCGATGTCCCGGATGTAGGGGAGCATCAGGGTTGCCGCACGGTGCCCGTTGTGTTCTGTACCGTCGAAGTAGCTTCGCACGCGGTTCTTCAGGACCTTTGCCTTGCCGATATAGATGATCTTGCCCGAGGCGTTTTTCATGATGTAAACGCCCGGTCGGTCCGGCAGCTCGTCGAGCCTTCGTTGGATATGTTCATTTACCGAAATCATCTGCAGTACGGCTTTTCTTTTTATTTGAAATTTAGTTATCTTATGAAGGTAAAAGTCTACAAGAGAATTCAACTCATGGAGCAAAGATGAATTTAGAAAACATGAATGTCCTTTCCCAGAAGATCGAAGGGGTCCTGGGAACTGTTCGCACCCTTAGAGAAGAGAACGCCAAGGTCAAGGCTCAGTTGGCTTCCGCCCAGGCTGCTCTTCAGGATAAGACGATGCTTTTGGATTCTGCCAATCAGAATCTCGCCGGCATGAACGCCGCCTTGACCGATGCAAAGGCCGCCCTTGACGCCCGTGCAAACCAGGCTGCAGCTCTTGACGAGTCCGTTACCGCAAAGCAGGCAGAAATCAATTCCCTTAGCGAGCAGCTCAATGCGCAGAATGCCGCTGTGGCAAGCCTCCAGTCCCAGCTGCAGGAAATGAGCGAAAAGATTGCGGCTCTTAACGCAACTGTAAATGAAAAGCTTGTTTCCATTGCGAACCTTACCGAACAGCTTGCTGCAAAGGAACAGGAACTTGCTTCCAAGAACCAGGAAATTGAAGTCAAGGATCAGGAACTCCAGGCCCAGGCCGATGAAATCGCCGAAGCTCAGGAAAAGTTCCAGCAGCTTGTTTCCACCATCGAAACTGAACTGGGTACGGAGCTGCCCATTGTAGAAGCAGACGAAATGCCTGCTGACGAAATCTCCGACGAAGAATCCTTCATCGATGCTGCAGACGTTCCTGAAATGAATCAGGAGCCCGAAGTCAAGGCTGAAGACGTTGTTGAAGAACCTGAAATCCTTTCCAAGGAACCTGCAAAGAACAATGCGAGCGGGGAGGGCTCGCAGACAAGTTTTTTTAGGTTGAACTGGCTGATGGATGCTGATCCCTTCGGCGTAGGAATGAAATAATGGCAGAAATTCAAGCTCTTAGATCTGTAAACGTCAATGTTGCGCAGGAAAGCATTCAGATTCGCACGGACTTGCCCGATGCGGAGCTGAAGGAGATTGCGGACTTCATTGACCAGCGTTTTGGACGTTCCTCCAAGTTCCAGATGGACAACCGCAAGCGTCTTGCTCTCTTGGCTGTGGAACTGTCTTCCGAAATTTTTGAATTGCGTAAGCAGTTGCGTCGTGCGAAGGTCTACTATGAACAGACTGAGCAGGACCTTAAGAATCTTGCGCTTTTGCTGGACGAGGGAATGAGTCACACGGGCTCCGACGGTATCTAGTGAATGCTTGAATAATCTGGCTAAGGCCAAAACAAGAAACCCCGCCAAATGGCGGGGCTCTTTTTATGGATAAAGTTTGACTTGATTACTCGCCCTGAACGCAACGGACGTTGTAGCCGCGTTCGGACATTGCGTGGAACTCGTATTCCTTTGTTCCGTCGTCGGCGTAGTTCTTCAACTGGACGTACTTGTTGTCGGCAACCCAAAGGTAACCCAGCTTCTTGTCGTCGCCGAATTCGGTTATTTCGCCGTTTTCAAGTTTGAAGCGACCGCCGAAATTCCACCATTTCCATTCCTGGCTCTCGATTGCGGCTTCGAACTCTGCTTCGGTAGGCAGACGCCAGCCATCGGGGCATGCCTTGAGGGCTCCAGAATAGCTGTAGTAACCGCCGTAGGTTGCGCACATGTCGTCACTACCGCTGCCGGAGCAGTAATATCCGCCCTTGACTGCGTAGTTGATGTTCTGTGCCATCCACTTCTTGCCGGCAATGTCAACAAGGGGGTAGCTCTTCTGGTCGCGCTGGTCGAGCATCTGGTTGCCATTGATCACAGGAGGTGTCGGCTGGCTTGAGCTCATGTTGATGTCTATGCTTGCTATAGAAGAGGAACTTGCGGGTGCCTGGACCGCCTCGCAGGGTTCGTTCCAGCAGAAAACGCCGCTACTGTAGTTCGGAGTCTCGTAGGAACCGGCGCTGTTGATGACCACCTGTGTGTGAATGGTGTCATGAACTACGCCTCCGGTGCCATTGTCGACGGAACCAGAAGGCTTTGCCGCGGAGGACGAGGACCTCTTGACTGAAGATGAAGACGAAGGTGAGTTACCCGCGTCCGAGGAAATTGCCACACTGGTGTCATCCGGCGCAGAAAGAGTTGCTGTGTCGGAGCATCCTGAAAGGCACACTACACCCACTAATCCCAAAAATGCAGTGATCTTTTTCATGTGCCTAAATATAGTTTACAAATCTTTTTTGCACTTGCAAAAAGTTTTTTACTATCTTTTTCGTCACTATGACGAACGTTGAAATTTTCGACACCACCTTTGCTATGACCATTTTGGTCATTATGGCTCTTTGCATCCCCACCATCCTGCTCCTTGCCAACTGGATTCTTCATCCGGGCAAGATCAAGGATACCTCCATCAAGGGTACTTCCTACGAAAGTGGTATCGCCCATGTTGCCGGTACCTCCAACGAACGTTACCCGGTTAAGTACTACATGGTGGCAATGCTGTTCCTGGTGTTCGACCTTGAAGTAGCGTTCCTCTACCCCTGGACCATCCAGTTCCTCGCTGGTGGCTGGGAACTTCTCTATGTGCTTTTGGCATTCCTGGTTATCCTCGAAGCCGGCTACTGCTACCTGATGAAGAAGGGTGTCCTCAACTGGACCCGCGTTCAGGACTAGTACTAGCGTAGATTATTCTATCTCAAAAATGACGGTCGCAAGTCCAACTTGCGGCCGCCTTTTTTATTTGAAGTGTCTGTTAGAATGCCTGGCGGATGTAGACCGTCAGTGCCAGATGCTCGTTGTCGATCCAGGAGAATTCGCCTCGGGCGTAAAGGCTTTCCTTGAGGTTCAGGGCCAGTTCGCCTCCGAACCCGATGGCTCGGTGCCACTGATTTCGGAGCAGTTCGCTGAAGTGGTCTCCGACCTTTCCGCCTTCGAAGAAGATGTCTCCGGCCAGTCTCCAGAACAGGACCTTTCTCAGTTCCGCCTGCAAAATCAGGGATTGATTGTCGCGGAAGTAAAGACTTTCCACACCGCGGAACCTCTTGACTCCGTCGGGCCCGGACAGTTTATCGAAGGGGGTGTCGCCGCTGGTGCGCTGCCACAGGGCGCCTACGGCCATGGAAGTCTTCCAGAACAGATAGGTGTAACCTCGCAGGTCCAGGGTCTCGGTCTGGTAGCTGTAGTCGCCGATCAGGTCACTGTAGAACATCTGCTGCCATTGCAGCAGGAACCCGTGGCGGGCCCAGTTCTTGTTGTCGCGGGTGTCGTAGGCCAGCAGGTAGCCAAGTCCGTTACGGAAGCCGGAATTTGCGTCGGGGGCGGCAATGTTGTTTGTTACTTTATCTGCACTCTCGTCAAGGAGGTAGGTGCCGTCGAGGTCTTTGGGGTCGCCCTGGTCGTCACGAACGCCTTTGCTGTCGGACTTGCCGCTTCGGAAGCTGATGTCGGCGTATTCCAGGTCTATTTCCATGCCGTACTTGAAACCCTTGGGAAGGATTTCGGAAATACCCAGGTTGGACTCCAGTTCAAGGCCTACGTTAAGCTTTTGGCGGTCGAAGAGAATGTATTCGTCGAAGTCCGGATTGTTCCCCATGCCGAAGTAGCTTGCCACCCAGTCCTGGTAACGCAGATTGAACCAGCCACTGACCTGGTCGTGCATCAGGTAGAAGTAAGGCGTGAACATGAAGCTGTATTGACCGCGGCTGGTACCCTGGACGGAAATGTCTATCTCGGGGACTTCTCCGCCGGGAGCTTCGGGCCGGAAGAACACCAGCGCCATGGCTCCGTACTGCAGCTTGGTTTCCTCGGAATACCCCAGGATAGGCAGCGCCGAGAACCTTTGGAATCCGTCGTCTTTCGCGGATGTGGAGTCGGCTGCGGCCGCCACCCCTGCCAGGGCGAGAATAGCTGCATGTAAGCACGGGGACAATTTCATTACATTGAAATATAGTCTTTTAAAGGTTGAAACACTCCTGCAATCTATCTATATTTGCGGAACAACTTTAAACCAAAAGGCAATCTTATGTCAGATCGTTTTATCGTGACCGGTAACTTCACCGATGATCCGTTCGCCATCGACATGGCCCAGTACATTGGTCTTCGTGAAGATATTTCCGACGTGGTTTCCCTCAAGACCTTCGCCAACTCCGAATTCTGCCCCCGCTATATGCTGGATGCCGATGACATCGAACATATCGGTCGCCGCCTCGAAGGCAAGATTGTCCTTATCTGCTCCGTTTCCAACCACGAACGCAGCCGTAACGACTACGCCATGCGTAACATGATCCTCGCTCGCGCCGCCAAGGACAATGGTGCCGAACAGGTCGTTCTCGTGGAACCGGACTTGTTCTACTCTGCACAGGACCGCGGCCCGCACCGCGTTGGCGAACTTGAAAAGGATCGCCCGGATGCAGACCTCAAGAAGTTCGACGGCCAGGCTTTCTCCAGCATGCTCTATGCTGAACTCCTGAAGAAGTCCGGCGTGGACGCTGTGGTCACCTGCCACAACCACTCCATCAAGGTCCAGAACCTCTTCAACGACATTTTCGAAGGTCACTTCCACAACCTGATTCCGACTGACGTTTACGCTCACTACATCAAGAACAGCAACTTCGTGCAGTGCGGTAAGGATGGCAACAACCTGGTGATCGTCTCCCCGGACAAGGGCGCACGCCCCTTCATGAACGCTGTCTACGATGCTCTCCAGCTCCCGGAATGCAAGCGCGTGGTGATGGACAAGGTCCGTACCGGCGAACGTGAAATCTCCATGACCTTCAACCCGGAACTTTCCGACATCAGCATCGACGAAATCGAAGGCAAGGACGTGATCGTATTCGACGACATGGTCCGTACCGGTACCACCATCGTTCAGTGCTGCGAACACATCAAGAAGGGCAACCCCAACCGCGTGTGCTTCGGCGTCACCCACTTCCACACCAGTGCAGAAGCTCGTGAAAAGCTGAACAGCCCCGCAATCGACGAAATTCTTACCACCTCCACCCTGCCGGATATCATGAACCGTGACTGCCAGGGTCGTCTCCGTAAGAAGCTCACCGTCCTCAAGCTGGGTAAGTGGATTGCTCGCCACGTGATGCAGATGTACGGCATGGACGACGGTCGTTTCGAACGCGACTTCTACAAGATCGACATGTCCTCCAAGAACCCCCGTTGGCCGCCTCAGCAGTACTAATTTAGGCTCGAGGCTCGAGGCTCAAGGTTCGAGTTCGAGCTCGCGCGGCATAAGGCTCGCGGAATTCGCATTTAAAAAATCCCCGGACGTTCTGTCTGGGGATTTTGCTTTTTATGCCAAACCACTGTTGCACTGGCCTTCGGGGATTATTATTTGGCGTTTCGTCAGTTTTGTTGAATCTTTTTCCCACGAATTTTTTAAAAATGATTATTTTATAGACACAAAGGCTGAAGAATAAACCTCCAACCATTCAATAGGTGCCTATGTCGGCAAAAGTGACTAGCAGCGATCGCGTAGAAGAACTGTTCCCGGAAACCCCGGTCCGTAAGATTATAACTCCCATCGAGCGCCTGATGCAGGTGGAAACCACCGGCGGCATTGTGCTGATTATTATGACGGTGGCGGCTCTCCTCTGGGCTAACTTCGGTACCCACGCCTATCATCACGTTTGGCATCTGCCCTTTGCTGTGAATATCGCCGGCTATGACCTTGCTTCCCTGCTGGGGATCAAGGAAGGCTTCAACCTTCACTGGCTCATTAACGACGCCCTCATGACCATCTTCTTCTTCAACATCGGTCTTGAGGTGAAGGGCGAAATGACCTACGGCGAACTTCGCGACCCGAAGGCTGCCAGCCTGCCCATTATCGCGGCTGCCGGCGGTATGCTTTTCCCCGCATTGATCTACCTGGCTATTAACGGACTGACTGGCACGGATGCCGCCCGCGGTTGGGGTATTCCTACTGCCACTGATATTGCCTTCGTGGTTGGCTGTATGGCGATCCTTGGCAAGAAGGTTCCCCACGCTCTTCGTGTCATGATCCTGACCCTTGCCATTGCCGATGATATCGGCGCAATCCTGGTGATTGCCATCGGTTATCCCAGCGGCGACGGCTTGAACTTTGCCGCCCTCGGAACCGGTATCGCTCTCCTTGTCTTGATCAACGTGCTGTTCCGTATCGGTGTCCGCAACCTTCTGCTCCACTGCCTCGTTGGTGTTGCCGTATGGGCCTTCTTTGTGAAGTCCGGCGTTCATCCCACCATTGCCGGTGTGCTGCTCGGCCTTTCTGTTCCTGCCAAGGCCGTGATTACCAGCGGCAAGGTCCGTAGCTTTGTAAGCGGTGTGGACCATGTCCTCTCTGGCGAAACCAAGGATGAAAACGAAAAGTACCGCGTGTTCTCTTTGCTGAAGAAGGCTTCCAGCGACAGTATCTCTATGCAGGAACGCCTCTACAAGTCCCTGGCCCCCTGGGTCAACTTCTTCATTATGCCTCTCTTTGCTCTTTCCAACGCCGGCGTGGAAATCAAGCTTGGCGGTGTGGAAGTCCCGGTTATGGGTGCTGTGGCTCTAGCTCTTGTCTTTGGTAAGCCCATTGGCATTTTCCTCTTCAGCTTGATTTCTGTAAAGGTCGGCATTTCCAAGAAGCCCAGCTACAGCTGGAAGATTCTTTGGGGTGGTGGCATGCTGGCCGGTATCGGCTTTACCATGGCCCTGTTCGTTGCTAGCCTCGCCTTTGACGTGGGCGACCGTCAGGACTCCGCAAAGCTGGGTATCCTGCTTGGAAGCTTCAGTGCCGCAATCCTTGGAACCATCTACATGAGTGTGGTTTCCAAGCCTGGCAAGGACGAGCCTGAAGGCCATGGTCATCACTAAGGTTTAAAAGCGGGGTTCGCCCCGCCTTTTTTTTCACCCTTACAATACATCCTTCACTCTTCATTCTTCATTGAAACACATGTCGCACTTTGTCTACATGCTCCGTTGTCAGGGAAGCCGTATCTACACCGGGTACGCAGTAGATGTTGCTGCCCGTTTTGATCAGCACAGGAACGGAAAGGGGGCCAAGTTTACCAAGGCATTTCCGCCGGAATGTATTTTACGTTATTTCATCCTTGAGGAGAAGGGTTCTGCCCTTCGACTGGAAGCCCGGATAAAGAAAATGCCCCGGCCGCAAAAGGACCTGCTTGCTCAGGGTTGTCGGAAAATCTTGGAGATGTTATCGGAGGAACTAGGTTTTGCCATAACCGATGGGGGAAATGACCCTTCTGAAAAATCGGATGGCCCGTCTTAAAAAGACTAGTCCTTGTTGTTGGCCTTGCGACGTTTGTTCTTTTTAAAGTATTCAAGGCCTTGATTGTGTTCTGCTACCATTTTTGCCGGGGCTTTCTGTTGGTCGAAGATTCTGCAGGCTTCGTTCAGTAACTCACCCATGTCTATGCCGACGGCTTTGGTATAGTAGTGTAAATTCAATATGGAGGGGAGACTGTTGCCGTTTTCGATCTTGCTAACCCACTGGCGATGCTTGCCGACTTTAAGAGAAAACTCCTCCTGGCTATGATGACCGTCATCACGCCTTTTTTTGAGAAGAATCCCCAATATTTTGGATAGCTCTTTTAAGTCATTTCCGTCTTCCATACAGAAACAACTTATTAGGAATTTTTAGGGGAAAATGCGCAACGAAGTAGTTGCGATTTTTAGGGCTTCATTGTAAATAGTTGTTTGTATTTACTAGGCGATGATTAGATCTACGGCCAGGTAGATGGCCATGGCGATGCTACAGACGCTGACAAAGTTCTCTACGAACTTGTTGCCTTTCTTGCGCTGCAGGGAACTCCCGAGGTAGCCTCCGAACCAGGCGCCGGCTGCCATGACGATGGCGACAGGCCAAAGGATTTTGCCTGCGATGCCTAGGGCTATGGTACTGAGAATCAGGAATATGGTTGTGAGCGCGTTCTTTAAAGCGTTTACGTGGATGGGGTCGAGGCCGGTATAACGCGTGAGGCTGAATATCTGGACGAAACCGACACCCACCTGCACGATACATCCGTAGATGGACACTAAGGCGAAACCGATGGCGCCGCCAGGGGTGAGCCTTTCCGGAGGTGTAGCGGGAGGTTTGCCCAGGATATCTTTACGCAGCCTGCTCATGACGACAACAAGGCAGATAACGCCTGCCAAAATTGCCTGGAAGGCCTTGTCCCCGATATTCACCAGGAAACATACGCCGATGCATGCGCCTATAAAGGACGGTATAAAAAGCTGCTTAAAAATTTTCTTGTTCAGGTAGCCATGCTTAGCCAGATTGTGGACGCTGCTCAGGTTCCCGATGATAAGCCCGATTCGGTTGGTTCCGTTTGCAACGGTAGGCGGCATTCCCAGGAAAATCATGATGGGCAGGCTCAAGGTGCTGCCGCCGCCGGCGATACTGTTGATGAGACTGACGACTGCGCCCAGGATGAAGAAGGCGGGGTACTGTGCGTACTGCCAAATTTCGGTACTGGTTAGGCTATCCATGACAGGCTCTAGCGTTCAATTTCCTTTTCAAGGAAAGTCTTGTTGTCCAGGACTTTCTGCATGTTGTTGTATTCGGGATATTCCTGGATGCAACGGTCAAGAGGCGCGATGGCTTCTTTCAGCAGTTGCTTTTTCTTTGCGGCGTCCTTTTGCTTCTGGGCCTTGGCGAACAGCTGGCTAGTGGTCTTGCGTTCTGCGTTGCAGAAGGCTTCTGCCAGCTTGTTGTATTCTTCCATGGCTTCCTTGCGGAGAGAACTTACCTTGAGCTTGTTCAGGATTTCCTTGGCTTCTGCGAACTTGGATTTTTCGATAAGTTCCTTTGCCTTCTTAAGGGCTTCTGCCGGATCGTGGGATTCCCAGTACTTGACGGCTTCGGAATCTGCAGATTCTGCCATGTTGCGAATTTTGTCGATGAATTCCTGAACCTTGAGGGCATCGGCGAAGTCGCTATATCGCATTAGGAATTCTTCGGCCTTCTTGAGGGCTTCTGCAAATTTTGCCTGGCTATTGGCAAGGCTGTTAATTTGTTCAAATTCCTTCTTTGCCTTGTTCAAGGTGTTTGCGTAAGCGGTCTGCTTTTGGATTTTGGCCCAGCTTACGAGGGAATCGCCCGGGGCTTTTGCAATCAGGCTGTCCACCGCTTCGCTTACCAGGCTGTAGGCGGCCTGTGCTCGGTTCATATTCTGGATTTCAAGGACCATGGGCTCGAATGCCTTGGCCTTTTCTGCGCGGGTCTTGCCGAACTCGTTCAGCATGGAGTCTGCCTGGGCTTCCCACTGGTTCCATAAGGGCTTGATGACTCTGAAACGTTCCAGGTAGGCGGAGGCGGAATCTTCCTTGCCCTGCTTGTACAGCGAGTCGGCGAAGGCGAGAATTTCGTTGGCCAGGGCGGGGAAGGCTACGTAAGGATCCGGCGGGAGGATTGCGTTTGCAGTATCTGCCGGAATGGAAGATGTTGCCGAACTGGAAGCGATTGCAGAGCCGGAGGCTGCGGAACTAGAAGCAGCGGCGGAGCCAGAAACAGTTGCAGAGGCGGAAACTGCGGCGGGGTCCTTCTTGGATTCTACCGCGATAGACGAGGGCTTGACGGGAGCGGCGGCCTGCGGGACTTCGCCTGCAGTGGAGGAATTGGCCTGCTTGGAATCGCTGGACTTGGCCTCGGTTGCAACGCTTGTGCTTGACTCCTGTACGGAGGCGGCGTCACTGGGAACGGACTGCTCCTGAGGCAGGCCGGACTCTGTGCAAGGAGCGGGGACTGAACCTGCACAGGCGCTAAGCGAGATTGCCGCGGATAAAATTGCGGGGGCTGCAAGAACTTTTCTGATTTGCTTGTTCATAATAAGATTCCCTTTGCCTTAAAGCTTGATGTTACTCTGCCTCGATAGGAACGAATGCGTTTCCGCTAAAGCCTTCGGGCAGATCCCACTCGTCGTCCTTGGGCATGGCGGCGGGCTTTTCTGCCGCCGGTGCTGCCGCGGGCTGGGAAACTGCAGGTTGTGCGGCCTGCACCACGTTCTGTTCAGTGGTGGCGGCCTGTTCGGTTGCAGCGGGCTGTACCTGGGCTGCGTCGCCAGAAGCGGTTTCTGCTGCTGCGGTATTCTGTTCGGCAGGTGCCGCAGGTTCTGTGCCCGGCATAGGCAGGCTGATCATGATGCCGCTTTCTGCGGCGGATTCAGCAGCGATCGCCTGCACCTGCGGCGGCGTAAAGCCCGGAACGTCCAGCCATGGGAGCGGACGTCCCTGGCTTGCGCTTGCGCCAGCCAGCGCCATGCCCGTCATGGGGTCGACCGTCAGCTGGCCGCGTTCGTTGGTAAGTACCAGGGGGACTTCTCCAGCGGCAAGCATGCTGATATCCAAAAAGTCAATCTTCTTTGCCACGCCGAGAATCTCGATTTCTTCCTGGGCAAATGCCGCCCACTGGGGAAGGCCGCCGGAGGAACCTGCAATTCGTGTACGGCCGGATTTCAAGGGCTTGTTGTCGTCGAAGCCCACATAGCTACCGATGGCTACCACAGAATCCGCGGCGAGTCCGTTCTTGCTGTCTACATACGTGGGGATGGCGCCCATGAAGGCTACGTTACGGTAGTCGTTGGTTGTACCCGTCTTACCGAAGGCCGGGTACCGCAGGGTGGTCGCCTTGTCCGGGGAAGTAACGGTCAGGTTGTTGTACTGGCTGCGGGCCGTACCGTTCACAAATACGGAGTGGAGCATCACAGCCATCTGGGTGGTAACCGTATCGTCAAGCACAGTCTTGCTTTCGGTGCTGTTCGTAAAGATTACGCGGCCGTCACGGTTCTTGATTTCCTTGATGAAGCAGGGGTCCGTCCAATCGCCATCCTTGCACTTAAAGATCTTTCCGGTAAGGAGCGCCTGGTAGGCGGTAGAGATTTCCACCAGGGTGATTTCGTTTACGCCAAGAGGCATGCTGAATACTTTCTGCAACTTCTGGTGGATGCCGATCTCCTTTGCGAATCGGGCGTATTCCGCCATGGAGAGGGAACGTCTGTAGTCGGGCCAGTACCGCACGTGCTCGGCGTCCAGGTAGTCCGCCTCGCCGTCCACGGGCTCGATCATCGTATTCAGGCGCTTAAAGTCTGCCAGTGTGAATTCGCCAAGGAGCTGTACGGATTCCAGGGGAGGCAAGGAGCTGGCCACATCGGGGTCAAGTTCCTTTGCCTCGCGGGCACGAAGGATTTCGTAGTAGTTCTTGAAGTTATGGTTAATGAACTTGATGATGTCGGCGTCTTTCTTGGCCTGCTTGAGGGCCACGTCGTTGTAGGTGCCGTAACGCAGGTTCAGCACGGCGCGTGCCTTGTCGTCCTTGCCTTCGTTCCTGTAACGTTCGGCCAGGGCGTCGCGGGCCTTGGTAAACTCGATTTCACGCTTGACATCTTCCTTCATGGTAAGGCCGAACTTGTCGCGGAGCCTTGCAAAGTAGGACTTGTATTCTTCCTCGGCTTCCCGGGCGTATCCGTTTTGCGCAGCCACTTCGGCAAACTCGTCGTCACTCAGCTTGTCCAGCAGGTGTTCCAGGAGCCAGATGCTGGCGATGTTTTCGGAACGGGTGGCAGACCAGGCGATGCTTACGTAGTCACCCTTGTTCTTGTGGTCGGGTCTTGGGAAGTAGAACTGGTTCACGTACTGGAAAACGTTGAAGTCGTTTTCCACAGGGTCCAGGTAGTTCCAGTGGTGCTGTAGGGCCAGGGCATAGAGCAGGGGCTTCCAGCTGGAGCCCAGCTGACGAATCGCCTTGAAGCTACGGTCATAGCCTGTGTTGTGGAAACCGCCCTGGGTGGCAATGACGTTACCGTTATGGATAGCGAAGAGACCGCCCTGGAGCACAGGCTCCGTTTCAATCTGGCAGGGAGCGTAACCATCTACGGTCTTGTCGTCAAGAACGCTCACCAGCAGGATGGCGTCCTTCTTGAGCTGGCTTGCAAGAATCTTGTTTACATCGGCCGGGTGCCTGGAATCGCCGCTCACCTTCTTGGCGAAGTCCTTTACGGATTCCTCGGTAACGATACCCTTCAACTGACCGAAGCTCAGTGTAAGAGACTTGAGCTTGCCTTGGGCATCCACCATGATGCTGTCTACGGCGCCGTAGAGGTAGTCACCCTTGCGGGCGCTCTGGGCCTTGTTTGCAAACTGTGCCTTGGGCAAGGTAAAACCGCCCAGCTGCATCTGGAGTCCGCTGATGTTTGTCTGCAGGGCGCGCTTGGCGGCGTCCTGTGCCTTGGCGTCCAAGGTGGTAGTAATGGAGAGCTGGGCCTTGCGCCAATCGTCGATACCTTCCTTGTCGAAAAGCTTGTTGAAGTACTCGCCGTCCAGCTTTTCCTCGATGCGTTCCAGGATGGTGCTTACGCTAAAGCGGAAGTTGCCGTGGTTGAATGCCAGGGGCTTGGCCAGGGCGTTGTCCATGTCTTCCTGGGAAATGTATTCCTCTTCCACCATGCGGCCAAGGACATAGCGAAGGCGTTCCTCGCCGCGCTTGATCGCCTTTTCGCGACGTTCGGTGCTGCGCTGGATAAAGGGGTCGTAGTTGAAGGGACCCTTGACGGAGCCTGCGATAAAGGCGCACTCGGCGAGAGTCAGGTCCTTCAGTTCCTTGTTGAAGAAGTACTGCGCTGCAATGGCCACACCCTTGCCCGTACCGGAAACGTGGAACTGGTTCAGGTAGAATTCCAGGATCTCTTCCTTGCTGAAGTGACGTTCCATGCGGAGGGCGTTAAGCAACTCCTTGCCCTTCTCCTTGATGGAACGCTCCTCACGACCGAAGATGTTCTTTACGGTCTGCTGGGTCAGTGTGGAACCACCCTGGCGCATGTGGCCGCTCTTGATGTTGCTTGCCATGGCGCGGGCAAAACCGTAAATGCTGAAACCGTCGTGGTGCCAGTAGCCGGCATCTTCGGCGGCGATAAGTGCGTTGACGATGTTCTTGGGAATGTCACCGTAGTTCACGTACACGCGGTGGTTTGCGTCAAAGAAGGCACCCAGCAACTCGTCGTTGTTGTAGTAGACTCGGGTTTCGCCCGAGAGAACCTGCATGATGTTCTTTTTGTCGAACTGGTTATCGGGATCCTGGTCCGGAAGCACCTTGAAAACCAGGATATAGAGGGGGATGCAGCAAATAAGGCCAACCAATGCCAGCGCTGCGACGATTTTGAACAGTTTACTAAGGAGTCGCATAGCTAAAATCTAGAAATTTTGGGGGTACCCCTTGAAAAATCCGTCGAATATATGTAAAATTGGGGTCTCCAAGATGGGAAGATGGCCGAGCTGGCCGAAGGCGCGTCCCTGCTAAGGACGTATAGGACTTAATCCTATCGCGAGTTCGAATCTCGCTCTTCCCGCTGCAAAGACCCCTGGCGAAAGCTGGGGGTCTTTTGCTTTTATTTTTATTAAAAATTGCCCGAAATGGGTCAAAATCCCTTTTTTACTTGACTTTTGGCGCCCAAAAAACGATATTATGCGGTGAAAAAACGATTTTTAAGGAGAAATCCGAATGAAAGCATCTAGTTTCATCACGGGCCTTGCCCTGGGCGCAGCCGCAGCCGTCGCTGTTGTCAAGAAGTTCAACTTGGTAAAGTCCGGCGAAAGCAGCGCAACCGACGCCTCCGAGAGCCCGGCCCTCAAGGATGCAGAGAACGCTGTAGAAACCCTCCGCAGCTCCGTGGACATTCTCCGCAAGGAACTGAATACCCGCATCGAGTCCGAGCAGACCTACGCAGCCGAATGCGAAGACCTTAAGGACCAGGTGGCCAAGAAGGACGTTGAAATCCGCAACCTCCAGAACATCTGCGACAAGCAGGCCGGCCTCACCAAGAAGCTGGAAGTGGAACTGGACGACGTCAAGGAAAAGTAGTCCCCGACGCATAGGGCGAAAGTCCAACAAATTTGATCCGGAGCCAAGAGGCCCCGGATTTTTTTTGCTCCGCAACGCTCGGCTTTGGATTTTTTTTTAGAAAAAAGGTCGCCTATAAAGGGTCGGAAGGTGGAATTTGCGTCTCTAAAATTGTAAATTTGAGTACGATGGCACGATTTTTGCAAATGACGTTGCGCCTGACGCAAAAAGGCTCCTTTATCACGCTCTGCCTAAGCGTGGTTATGGGTTGTGCCGCCCTGTTTTTGACCGCCTGTGAGGAAATTGAGGAAGAAAAGCCCTGGCTCCATGTGGAACGCCCTGAAATGCTTTTTACGGATACCACCCTCCTGGATAGTTACGACAAGGGAGTGCTGGCCTGGAAATTGAAGACCGCCTATCTGGAGCGCTGGAACGACAAGGAAGTGGTGTTTGTCCGTCCGGTTCTTGTGGATATTTATGACTCCCTGGGCGAACGTACGGCGTTCTTGCGTGCAGACTCCGGCCGTCTCGACATGAAGTTCACCTACGTGTATGCTTATGGCCATGTTTACGCTTTGACTCCCAAGGGCGCTTCCGTTAGGTCCGACTCCCTGCATTGGAACAAGAAGGACAACCTGGTTCGTACCGACAGCCATGTTCGTGTGGTCAGTGAAGATGGCGACGTGCTGCAGGGCAAGGGCTTTGTCAGCGATGCCAAGTTGGATAACTGGCGCATTGTTTCCGAGGTGACGGGTATTTTCCAGGATGCGGCCAAACGCCTCAAGGATGAAGACAAGAAGGAGGCTGTGGAAATCGAGAACCGCGACCATGCGGAACAGTCTTCTTCCTCCATGACGGCGGCTTCTATCCATCGAGGGATGCCTGCAGCCATGGCGAAATCCAGCAGCTCTGTATCGTCCTCCTCCTCGGTAGCCCAGGCGGTTAACGACTCTGCGACTATCGATCGAGTTAACAGGATGCGAAACAGGATAAAGCGCGCTACAGCAAAGAGCCGGGAGGAATGATGATTCGCCTTCTGGTTTTAACCATGTTCCTGCTTTCGTCCATGGCGTTTTCCCAGACGTCACCCTTGATCATGAAGCATGCGGACAGCCTTGCGGTGGCCCGTACCAGGGGAACCCTGTTGCTGCAGGGCCGTGTGTATTTTGTTCACGACAGTGTGCAGTTCCGCACCCAGCGTGCCACCTGGAACAAGGGGTCCGAGGTAGTGCAGTGTGATGGCTATTTCAGGTTGAACCATCCTTCCGGATATATCAATGCCAATACAGGTGTGTACCAGAAGAAACAGGGAATCGCTACGGCCACAGGAAACGTGCATGCGTCTGACTCTGCCCACAGCTACTACTTTACCGGGGAGCACCTGATTTACGACAGGGAAAAGGAAATCCTGACCATGCCCGAGAAACCGGTGCTGTACCAGTTCGAGAAGAACAAGGAAGGCGGCGAGGATACGGTGAAGGTGGTGGCCAAGCGTATCGCCTACAACAAGAAGGACTCCTTTGCGGAAGCCCACGACCAGGTTGTGATCACCCAGAAGGAAGTAACCATCTCTGCGGACCATATCAATTACGATCGCCAGAAGGATTTTGCCGCGGCCAAGGACAATGTGGTTTTGACCCATCAGGAAGTGACCATCGCTGCGGACCGTATCAATTACGACCGCAAGACGGAATATGCTACGGCCAGGGATAATGTGACCTTGACCCATAAGGACATTACAGTCTCTGCGGACATCATGAACTACAACCGCAAGGATGATTATGCGGAAGCATTCAACCATGTGAAACTGGTGCAGAACGACATGGTGGTGACCTGCGACACCGGATATTTCAACCATGGTGCTGGATGGCTTTCCATGAAGGGAAATCCCACCTTCGACATGAAGAACTACCATTTGACTGGAGACTCCATTTTCCTGGTGCTGGATTCTGCCGGAAAGACAATGAAGAGCGCCTTGGTGATTCGCAATGCTCATGGCATCCAGCAAGAGGAAGCCAAACGCAATGCTCCTGGCTCTGTGACGGAAGCCTTTGGGGATACTCTCTATGCGGAATTTGCGGATAGCAAGATTGAACGGCTTTACGTAAATCTCAATGCACGCGGATTCTTTTACGAAACCGACCTGAAGGATTTTCGCAACTTGATGGATGGCGATCGTCTTGACCTGTATTTCAACAAGGGCAAGATGGACAAGGCTGTTGTTTCGGGCAAGGCCCAAAGCACTTATTTCTACGTGAAGAAGGATCGATCTGTTGCCGGCAAGAATGAAGCAACCGGCGACACGATTCACATTCTGTTTGATGCTCAGAAGAATGCGGTGAAGTCCCTTAAACTGTTGGGTAATTCCGCCATGGCAAGCGGTCGATACGTGGACATGGAAAAGGAACGTCGCAACAAGGAAAAGGCCGAGAAGGATTCCCTTGAAGCCATGGCCCAAAAGGAATTGGATTCAGATAAGGCTGGCCTTACAAAAACCGAAGCGGCAAAGGCAGACTCTGCGAAGGTCGACCTGCCTAGGCCTGCAACCCCGAAGGATTCCCTTGCATCCAAGAACGTATTGAGGCGAGTCGAGGAATTGCGCAAGGCACAGAAATTGAAGAAAGAGAAGGCGGAGAAGAACAAATGAAGAATCTAGTCAGTACAATCCGTACAGAACATCTGCGCAAGGTCTATGGCGGCCGCCAGGTGGTAAGTGATGTTTCTATCCGTGTTTCCCAGGGAGAGATTGTTGGACTGCTAGGGCCCAATGGTGCAGGCAAGACCACATCTTTCTATATGATCGTGGGCATGGTCCGTCCGGAGTCCGGCCACATCTTTCTGGACGATATCGAGATGACGGACAAGCCCATGTACAAGCGGGCCCGCCTTGGCATTGGCTATCTGCCCCAGGAAGCCTCCATCTTTAGAAAGCTTAGTGTAGAAGATAATATCATGGCTATTCTTGAAACTCAGGACATGAAGCGAGCCCAGCGCAAGAAGCGTCTGGAAGAACTCCTGGAAGAATTCAAGATTACCCATATCCGTAAGACAAAGTCCATGAGCTGTTCCGGTGGTGAACGCCGCCGTCTGGAAATCGCCCGCGCTCTCGCCAGCGATCCCAGCTTCCTGTTGCTGGATGAACCTTTCGCAGGTATCGACCCCATTGCGGTGGCCGACATCCAGTCCATTATTTCGGGCCTTAAGGAAAAGGGCATGGGCGTTCTCATTACGGACCACAACGTGCGTGAGACGCTCTCTATTACGGATCGCGCCTACATCATGTACAAGAGCCAGGTGTTGACCGAGGGTTCCTCCGAGTACCTGGCCAACGATCCCGAGGCACGCCGTATTTACCTCGGTGACAGTTTCCGTTTGGATTAGTTTGGGGTCAAGATGGATTTAGGAATCAACATAGGTACTAGCCAGCGTCTGGAGCAGACTTTATCGCCCCAGCTTTTGCAGTCCGTTAATATCCTGCAAAAGACGTCTCTTGAATTGGAGACCGCCATCAAGGATGAGCTGGAAAGCAATCCCCTGCTGGAGCTGGATGAAAGCGTTCCCGATGAAAGCCGTGAGTCTGACGAATACAGCGAAAACAACGAGGATAACCCGGCGGATTCCGGCTCCGACATGCGGGACGTTGACGATCGCGACATGGATGAGCGTTACCAGGACGGCGATTCCCTCCTTGACTTTAACTTCGACCGTTTTTTGGAAAACGGAAACAATGACGACGCTCCTTTCAAGGATCTGAACGAAAGATCCACCGACGCGGAAGACGAATGGGACCGCCCTCTGAAGGATGTGGGCAAGTCTCTGCAGGATAACTTGCGCGACCAGCTGATGCTCTGGTCTGGTACCCGCGAACTTCTGGAACAGCTTGCGGAATGCGGCTGCTCTGAACGTCGTTTCCGTGCTCTGGTGGAATACCTCATTGACTCTGTCAGCGAGGAGGGCTTCTTGCAGGGCGCGGGCCCGGAGCAGGCCCCTATCCAGCTGTCTCACGATGAATACATTAACGAAATCGAGGCCATGCTCCGTGCCGAACAGGAGCTGGACTCCTGTTCAATTCCCGTTCGGGAAGCGGTCCATGTTCTGCAGGGTTTCAACCCGAAGGGAATTGGCGCCCGTGACCAGCGGGAATGCTTCCTGATTCAGGCCTACGCCATGCCGGGCTTCCCGACTCTTGGCATCAAGATTCTGGAGAACTGCTACGAGGATCTTCTGGCCCTGCGTTATGCCAAGATCGGAAAATCTCTTGGCGCTTCTACCGAGGAAGTGCAGAAGGCGGTGGCAAGTTTTGCAAGGCTCAATCCCCATCCGGGCTTCCAGCTGTCCAATGCCCGCCTGCAGACCATTTCCGCCGATCTCAAGATTGTAGAGAAGAAGGGACGCTTTACCGTGGAGGCCGTTCGTTCATCCCTCCAGAAGCGACTTCGAATCAATCAGACTTACAAGTCCATTCTCGACGACAAGAACGCATCCAAGAGCGACAAGGATTACGTTCGCACTCACTTGAACAAGGCCGTGGAATTCATGAAGGCGGTGGACAACCGCTACTCCACCATGGAGCTTGTGATGCAGGCCATCTTGAAACGTCAGAAGGCCTTCTTCTCCCAGGGCCCCGCTTTCCTCAAGCCCATGGTGTTGCAGGACATTGCCGACGATGTAAAGCGCGACGTAAGTACGGTGAACCGTGTTACCAACGGCAAGTTCGTGGATACTCCCTTTGGCGTGTACGAGCTGAAGCGTTTCTTTACCTCCGGTGTTAAGCAGGGTTCCGCTCCCGATGCCGAGGAGGTTGGCTCCGCCCAAATTATCGATGCCATCAAGAAGATGATCGATGAGGAAGACAAGAAGAAGCCTCTCTCCGACCAGGCTATTTCAGACAAGCTTGCAGAACAGGGCGTGAAGGTTGCTCGCCGTACGGTGGCCAAGTATCGCGAAAATAATCTGCATATTTTGACTGCAAGCCAAAGAAAACGCTGATTTCCCAATTTTTAGGCATAAAACGCGTGTTCCAAGTTGGAATATCGTTGTGCCTAAAAAAATTGAAATAAAGTTGTTCTTTATTCGAAAAAAGATGTATATACTCTAAACGTGAGGCTGACAAAGCCTCGAATCGAAACCTTTTTTCTACGGAGGATATTACTATGGAAATTCAGTTCTCTGCTCGTCACTTCAATGCTTCTGCTGGCCTTCAGGATCGTATTCAGGAAGAAATGGACAAACTCGCAAAGTTCTACCCGAACATTACCAGCGCCTCCGTCATCCTTGATCATGAAGTGGAACACCAGCGTCACTGCGAAATCACCGTGAACATTACCGGTTCTCAGGTTGTAGCTTCCGCAGACGAAGAAAACATGGGTAAGGCTGTTGATGTTACCCTCGAACGCATCAAGACCCAGTTGAAGAAGGCAAACGAAAAGCAGAACGATCATCGTGCCCAGCCCGTCTCTGAAGTCGTATAATCAAGATGGCTGAATCTAGATTGAAAGATCTGAAAATCCTGCACCGGGATAGTCTCCTGGTGCGGGACTTTTTTTGTCGTTATGGCAAGGACCTGCAGATGGCTTGCCATTCCTCCGACAATACGCTGGATGCCCAGATCGCCGAGAGCGGTATCCATCGACCCGGCCTTGCTATGGCCGGCTATACCAAGGTTTACAGTTCCCAGCAGATTCAGGTGGTTGGCCATACGGAATGGAACTATCTGGAATCCATCGGTCCTGAGGGTCGAGCCAAGGTCTTCGAGGACCTGTCTCAGTTCAAGGCTCCCATGTGGGTTGTGACCCATGCCCAGATGCCTCATCCGGAGCTGAGGGACATGTGTGAACGTCTAGGAATTCCTCTGTTCTCTACGACGCTCCACACTTACGAATTTGTCAAGCTGGCCCAGCGAATCCTGGAGGAGTTCTTTGCTCCCCATGCCGTGATTCACGGAAGCCTTGTGGACGTTTACGGTATCGGCATGCTCTTTATTGGCGACAGTAACGTGGGCAAGTCCGAATGCGTGCTGGACCTTGTGGAAAGTGGTCACCGCATGGTTGCCGACGACGTGGTCCATATCAGTCACGTGGGAAAGTCCATCATTGGCCGCCCCGATCCCTTGATCAAGCACCATATGGAAATCCGAGGCGTGGGTATCCTTGATATCCGCTCCATGTTCGGAATCCACGCTATCCGTAAGCAGAAGAAGATCGAGACTATCGTGGAACTGCAGCAGTGGCGTCAGGATGGGGGTTACGACCGTACGGGCCTCAACACCCAGGACGAGGAAATCATGGGGGTCAAGATCCCTAAAATCGTGATTCCCGTGGCTCCGGGCAAGAACCTGACGGTGATTTCCGAAGTCATTGCCATGAATACCCTCATGAAAATGAACGGTCAGAACGTGGCAGAAGACTTCAATACCTCCTTAATGCAGAAGATTAAGGCCAAGGCCAAGGGCGAATATGTGGATGATTTATTAGATTTTGATCCACAGCATTGGTCCTACTATGAATAGATTCGCAAAACTGGTCAAGGAAAACCTTTTACCCAGTATCGTGTTCGCGATACTGGCGTTTTCCTGTTGTGCTGCATGGTATTTCCTGCATCCGGCCAGTCCCTATCACGAACGGTATTCCTTTGTGGTATCCTACGAGGCTATCGGTACCTTGAGCCCCGGAAACCGGGTGGAAGTCCGTGGCATTGCCAAGGGGCAGATCCTTAAGGTGGAACTGACGGACGACGCAGTTTTTGTGACTGCGGAGGTCCTTGCGGATACCAAGATTCCTGTAAATTCAGAGTACCGCTTGATTAACTCCGGCCTGATGGGCGAACGTGAGATGTGCATTTTGACTGGGGACAGCGACCAGCTGATTCACCCGGGCGATACCGTAATCGGTCACTATGACGAAGGCACCTCCGGTGTGATGAAGAATTTGAACGCGGCTCTGCAGGATTTCGATGTTATCATGGATACTGTGAATGCGGTTTTGGATTCCCTGAGCTATGGCGACAGCCGAAAGAGGCTTGACCGTGTTATCTCCAAGGGAAAGAACATTGTAAACCTGGCCCAGTCCGATGTAAAGTCTTGGCTTGACGATGCAAGCCAGGTGCTTGACAACCTTGACGGATCCCTGAAAAAGGCCAGGTCCGTTTTGGAAGACGTAAGCAGTAAGGCTGGCCCCAAGGTAGACGAGGTGGCCGCTCTCCTGGAACGTGTCAATCCGTTGCTTTCCAAGGTCGAGGAACTGAAGAACCGTGCCGTAGTCCTTGCCGACCCCCTTGGCAAAGACGATAATACCGCGGGTGCGGTTCTTAACGGCGAAGAATTTTCTCAAGAGTTTGACAAACTTATTAAGGACGTAAAGGCCCTTGTGGACGACATGAAAAAGAACGGTGTACGTTTCAATGTGGATATTTTCTAACAAATTTTTAATTTGTGAAAAAAGTTTGTCCGCTTTTGTAAAAAAAAACTTATTATCTCATCATATTGTAGAGTTTAACACAACCAAGGAGTAACCATGGCTGAAAAGAAACCTGTAAAAATGAGCGACGCTGATCTCAAGTTCTTTGAGGATATGCTGATTGAAAAACGCCGCGAATTGGTAACAGCCCAGAGCGAATCCGAAAAGGCTGAAACTTTCAAGAGCCAGGTGCAGGCAGGCGATGGTGGCGACACCAATAGCGCAGACCTTGCAACCGACTATAACGCTCTCGAAACCAACTTCTCCTTGGCTGCTCGCGAAGGCAAGTACCTTGTTTACCTGGAAGAAGCCCTCAAGCGCATCAAGAAGGGTACCTTCGGTATCTGTAAGGTTTGTGGCCAGCTGATTCCCAAGGCTCGTCTGATGGCAGTGCCGACCGCAACCAAGTGCGTCAACTGTAAGGAAGAAACCAAGCGTAAGGAACGTGAAGACAACCGTCTTGAAATGGCCCGCATGCTTGCCGAAGCCCAGCGTAAAGAAATGCTCAGCAAGAAGAAGTAATTCTTCTTTATGCGAAGCAGGGGAGAAACGATTCTCTTGCGATAGAATTTGGGTGTCGCATCGCTGAGAGGCCGTAGAGTGTTCGGCCTGGCAGGTGCGAAAAATCCCCCGCGGATAGAGTCCGCGGGGGGATTTTTTTATCGTGCGAATGCCGGAGGAAATGGGCCTGACTTAGGGCGTGTTCCTACCCGAAGAAGGCGTCGGCCAGCTGGGCACGGAAGGCGTGGATGCGGTCTGCGTTGGGTTCCCTATGGGGATAGGTGAAGTTGCTTAGCAATACCACGGCGGCCCCCTTGTCTGGGTCGGCGACGATGCTTGCCCCGGTAAAGCCTGTTTTTCCGAAGGTCCTGGGGGAGACCTTGGTTCCCATGAACTTGGCTGCGTTCAGTTCCCAGCCTAGGGCGGTGCAGTCGCCAGCGGCGCCTGCAGGGCAGTTGCCGTAGGTTGGGTTGGTGAAAGCGTTGACGCTAGCCAGTTGGAGAATGCCTGCGGGAGCGACTCTCCTGTTGCTAGCGCCTTCGGGGGCATTTACGTTGATGCCGTCGTTTAACATCATCTGGACGAACTTTAGAAGGTCGGGAACGCAACTGAACATGCCTGCGCTACCTACCGGAAAAAGCTTACGCAAAACCCAGGCGCTTTCGTCGTGAATTTCGCCCTGGATTTCGCGACCGCGGAAGCCGCAGATTTCGGTAGGGCTAATTTCTTCCCTGGGAATCGGGTTTACATCTCGAATTAGCGGGTCCCAGCCGGAGCGGGTCATTCCGAGAGGCTTGAAGAAACGCTCGTAACCTTGCTCCTGCAGGCTCTTGCCCGTAAGGCGGCAGAGGATCATGCCCAGCAGCACGCTTGCCGGATTACCGTAGTTGAACTGTGCGCCTGGCGCGGCATTGAACTGGTATCTATACAAGGCGTCAAGAATCCCCTCCGGCGGAAGTTCCCGCAAGGTCTTCATGGGCACGCGGTAGTCCAGGCTGTGGGTCAGCAGATGGAACACCTTGATGTCTTCGCGGTAGTTTGTCTGTAATTCAGGAATATAGTCGATGACCTTGGTATCGACGGAGAGCTTTCCTTCTAGAATATAACTGAGGGCAAGTGTCGACGTGGGGCAAACCTTGGTCAGTGAGGCTATGTCAAAAACCGTGTCCTCGGGGGTTCCGAGGGCTTCCATTCGTGTGCTTCCGTCGGGGAGAATAAAGCCTGCCACGGCTTTGTTGAAAATCCCTTGTCGGAGGGCTTCCTGCATGAGGCTGCTGATTTTTTCCTGGTTGAAATTCATATAAGGAAAATAGCAAACTGGAAATGAGGCGGAAGCCATTATCTTATATTTTGTATCAGTAGTGTAGTTTAATAAGTATGCCAGAAACAAACCGTCTCAAAACCTTGAAGAAACAAGGCTCCATGATCTTGTACGTCACGTTCGTGGCGATTTTTTCTGTTGGCCTTGTTTTGATTGTATTCAATACATACAAATCCTACAAGAACCTTTTGTTTAGGGGTGCCGCTAAGGTGGCGGAATCCGTTACCCAGCGGGATGCCGCCAGTGTGGAAAACGTATTGCAGGAGGGAATTCAATTCCTGGAAGCAACGAGTTTACGTATTGATGAAATGATGGAGAGAGGTGCTGCCGCCGCCGAGGTGGAGGCTTTGCTGCTTAAGGAAACGGAACGCCATGTAAGCGAGAATCATCCCAATTTCAGAGGATTGTTCGCCTATATCAACGATCGATTGGTCGACCCTTTGAACTGGCAGTCGGACGTATCCTATGATCCAACGAGGCGACCGTGGTATAGCGAGGCTTTCAAGCAACGTGGTGAGATTGCCATTGTTCCGACCTATACAGATGCCAAGTACGGTGTGCCCGTGGTGTCTGTATGCAAGAGGCTGGCCGACAAGAAAAGCGTTCTTGTGTTCAACATTTTGCTGGATAAGGTTAAAACCCGCGTTACCAAGGTTGAGTTCGAAAACGACCAGTGGTTTATCATGAGCAAGAGTGGGCTTGTTGTATCCCACTCCAATGTTTCCGACCAGGGTGTTGGCTACTTGTCGTCCCTTTTCTGGGGCAGCGAAAAGGAAGCGCTTGCACGTAAGATTATTCAGGTGGAACTTGGAAGTTTCGACTTTATTCTTGATTCCCGAAAATATACGGTATATGTAGAACCTATTTTGAATTACTGGTACATGGTACGCCTTGTGGATCGTTCACTGGTAAGCGGAAGGGATAGAGGATTTTTCCTGCAGAATATCCTGGTGATGATACTTCTTTTCGTTTTCTCTTTCGTTGTGGTCACCATTCTTTATCGCATTTGTATCAAGGCTGAACGAGGCAATCGTTCAAAACTTCTGTTCCTGGGAAACATCTGTAACGAGCTGAGGGGACCTGTCAGCGGAATTGTTGGGCTATCCTCCATTATTCAAAAAAGTTCCCGTGAAAAATCCATTTCGGATTATGGCGCGAACATAAGGAGCGTTGGCAACGGGTTGCTTTCTGTTATTAACGACGTGCAGGACTATGCCCGAATAGAAGGTGGAGCGCTCAAGCTGAGCGAGATGGAATACGACTTGTTCTCTGTGCTGAAGGATTGTTTTGATTCTGTTTCCGCGAAGGCTGCCGCCAAAAACCTGAGATTGAGCATCGACTGCAATCCGTCCATTCCTTCGAGTATCTGGGGTGACAGGAGCCGCTTGCGCCAGGCGTTGAATAATGTTTTGATGGATGCCGTGGAGCATACGGAAATAGGCGGTGTCCAGGTAATGGTGGATTATTCGCCCATGCCTAATATTCTTGGGCTTGCCACGGGCGAGAGTGTGATGCTGAATATTACGGTGAAGGATTCTGGCCTTGGTGCCGCACGATCTGAAGGGAACGGACTTGGCTTGGGAGCGAATCTGACCAAGATGCTGATGTCTGCCTATGGCGGGGATTGCACCGTGAATCATAAGTATGGGGAAGGTACCACCACCACCCTCTCCATTCCTCAGCAGGTTCTGAATGTGGAACCTATGGGTGATTTTGCCACTAAGTACAAGATTGCCACGGGTATTGACAACGGCTTTGCCGAGAAGATCTTTATTCCTGGTGTCCGTATTCTTGTGGTGGATGACATGGAAATGAACTTGAAGGTTTTCTGTGGTCTGCTGAAGGATTCCAAGGCTCAGATCGATACGGCGTTGAATGGAGCCCGCGCCCTGGAACTTATCCAGAACCGTCGTTATAACATTATATTCCTAGACCAGATGATGCCTGCCATGGACGGCTTTGAAACGTTGGAACGCATCAAGGCCCTGAAGGATTCGCCCAATCAGGAAACTCCGGTAATCATGTTTACTGCAGGCAATGGGGAGGATTCGACGAAATCGTTCCTGAACGCCGGCTTTGCGGATTATATTCCGAAGCCCCTCAAGGAGCGCGACCTTGTTCGCTTGCTGAAGTGGCATCTGCCTAAGGATCAGGTGCTGACCCAGGACGACTTGGCAGATATTGAGGTCAAGAAGGAAACTCCCGTTAAGGAGGAATCTCAGGAAATTGAGTTGAAAACGGTAACGGTGTCCCCTGCGGAACGTATTGCTGTTTTCCGCCGTTGCCTGAATGTCAGTGTAGGACTTGAGTATTGCGCTAATGACGAATCGTTCTACATTGAAATGCTTGGCGAGTATGTCAATGATGAAAAGTCCAAGTCCATCCGGAGTACCTTTGAACGTAGGGACTGGAAAAATTACCAGATTCTTGTTCACTCCCTTAAGGGAATGTCTTTGACCATCGGGGCCGAGAATGTGTACGAGATTGCGAAGAATATCGACCTTGCCTGCAAGGACCAGAGATTTGATTACATCCAGGAACATCATGCAGAATTGCTTGGTGTATACGAATCGTTAATTTCCGAGCTTAGAAAAGGATTGAACGACTTATGAGAATAGTAGGTGTTATCGCCGCGATTGTGGTAGCCTTGATTCTTGGAGGAATGCTTTTTACCGAAGTCCAGAAGAGAGAAACCAACGTGACCTTGAACAAGACCAAGGTGGTCATGTTCATGAATGGCGACCGAAATGACCATAGCTGGAGCGAGTCGCATTTCAATGGCATGGAGGTGGCTGCCAAGGAACTTAATTTGAACGTTACCTACATAGAGAATGCTGTTGGCGATTCCGTTATGGAATCTGACATGGAACGCGTGATTAGCGAAGGCGCAAAGGTTGTCGTGTGCAATTCCTTCGGGCTTGGCGAGGTGGCGTTGAAGGTGGCTGCAAGACATCCCGAGGTAAAGTTCTTTCATGCGTCCGGAATCAAGAACAGCAATAATTTCTCCACATTCTTCGGTCGAATCTACCAGATGCGATACCTGTCTGGAATCGTTGCTGGTTTGACTACCAAGACAGGGAACATTGGCTATGTGGCCGCCTTTGACATTTCCGAAGTCAATCGAGGTATTAATGCTTTTACCCTGGGCGTTCGTAAGGTGAATCCCGATGCCAAGGTTTTTGTTCGCTGGAGTAAGTCCTGGGTAGATAGCGTTGTCACGGCCCAGGTGACGAAGGAACTTCTGGATAGCCATCCAATTGATGTAATCACGGTTCATTCTGATGCTCTGTCCGCCTACGACGTGGCGCAGGAACGTGATGTCTGGATTATCGGTTACAACCTGGACAATGGTTCCCGCTATCCAGGGAAATTCCTGACGGCCCCCGTATGGAAATGGGACCGCTTTTATGTGCCTCGAATCTTGGAAGTGCTGCAGAATAAGTTTGTCAGCAACCAGTACTGGCTTGGCGCAGAAAGCGGTATGATCGGTCTTGCGCCTTTGTCCAAGAACGTCTCCGAGGAGGCGCGTAAGGTTGTCGAACGGGAAATGCTTCGTCTTGAAAGCGGTGAGTTCGATGTGTTTTTTGGACCGATCAAGGATAACAGCGGGAATTTGCGTATCGAGTCTGGCGAAAGCATGACGGATATGGACATGCTGAATAATTTCGACTGGTATGTTGAGGGAGTTGTAAATGAACAATAAGCACATTACCGCCATTGCCATGTTCCTTATGGCGATTCTTGCTGTGATTGTTGTGCTGATCACCACTTTCGGCAGTGAGAAGAAGGTTGATAAGGTGACCATCGGTATTATTGTGCCGGGCAGTATCGATGAGGTGGGCTGGAACCGCATTCACTATGAAGGCGTCAAGCAAGCCACCGACGAACTTGGCGTAGACCTTGTGCTGGAGCAGAATGTGACGGAATATTCGGGACTTTGCGGCAAGGCCATTGAAAAGATGATCCAGTCCGGGGTCAAGATGATTATTCTTGGCAGCTACAACTATCCCGACGAAGTTGCCGACATTATAAAGACTCATCCCGACGTACAGTTTTTCTGCTGTTCCGGAGGTTTTTCTGCCAACAATTACAAGGCGTTCTTTGCCCGCGTTTACCAGGCGCGGTACCTGTCGGGTATCGTGGCTGGTATGCAGACGAAAACCGGACGGATTGGCTATGTGGCGGCAATGAACAATAGCGAGGTGAACCGCGGTATCAATGCCTTTACGCTGGGCGTTAGGCGCGTGAATCCCGAGGCCACGGTCGTTGTGAGCTGGACGAAATCGTGGGATGATGCCACTGCCGAAACAAGGGCCGTGGAAAAGCTTGTTGCCTCCGAGAACGTTGACCTGGTGGCTTACCATCAGAATCAGGCCCATGTAATCGATGCCGCGGAATCCATGAACATCTATTCCGTTGGCTACAACGTGGGGAGGGGTGACCGTTCCCAGAAAATGCTTACTTCCGTAGTGACTGACTGGAAGGTGGTCTATAAGGAATTTATTCAGGATTATCTACAGCAGAAGAACAGCGAAAATAATTACTGGCTTGGCTTGGAGAAAGATGCAGTTTCTCTTGCCTTCTATTCCGAGTTTGTTTCGGATTCCACCAGGTCTTTGATTCAGAGCGCCACTCTTGAATTGCTGTCTGGTCGTGACGTGTTTGTAGGCCCTATTGTAGATAACACGGGTGTGATCCGTTGTGGCAAGGATGAAATTGTTAGTGATTTGACGCTGCGCGAAGAAATGAACTGGTTTGTGGCGGGAGTAAAGTTCAATGAAGAATAACCTTAGTTTTCGGACCATTTTTTTGATGGCCGTTTTATGTGCGGTCTTTGTTGTTGTAGGTTTCTTGCTTTTTGCCAAGCTGAACATTCTTTATACCGAGTACATGTGCAGTCAGGTATCCAAGCAGTCTGCAATTATGGCCGACTTGGTGAATGAAAAGTTTGAGATCCAGTTACAGGCTCTGAAGGGTATTTCCAAGGAAATTGAACTTGACAATTCCAGCGCCCATAAAGTTCTAGAGGCCTATGCCGATGTGGAACCGGGTGTTTCTTATGGCTTGCTCTCCACGAAGGGGTTCCTGGTAAGTGGAGACAGTAGTCTTAATCTTTCTGCAAGGGATTATTCCGGTATTACCCGTTCTTCTCGTGGAAACCTTGCTGCAAGCTACAAGAAGGACGAAGGCTTCTTGCTTAGTGTTCCCGTGTTCCATAATCGTAACGTCCTTTATGTTCTTTACAAGTTCTATAGCGACAGCAGTGCCAGGGCTTATTTTGGCTTAAGGGGCTACAACGACGATAGCTACGTTTC
This sequence comes from Fibrobacter sp., assembly GCA_024398965.1. Classification (NCBI taxonomy): domain Bacteria; kingdom Pseudomonadati; phylum Fibrobacterota; class Fibrobacteria; order Fibrobacterales; family Fibrobacteraceae; genus Fibrobacter; species Fibrobacter sp. The sequence continues at coordinate 52,223 of JAKSIF010000006.1, forward strand.
CATTCGTGACGAGGATGGCATTGAGGTGGTGGGCGCTCTGGATACTTCCTTGTCCTCGTTATCCCTGTGGCAGGCTGAACGTTTTTCTGATGTCCGCTACAAGCTTAAGAAACTATTGAATACTTCCATTACGGCCTCTGTGCTGGAGAAAGTCGATGGCGATGGCTACTATGTCTTTATGGCAGACTTGAAGTTCCCCGGACTTTCCTTGGTCGGTGCTGTTTCTGAACATGAGGCAACCAAGGGCGTGGAAAATATCAATCGCCTTATATTCTGGGTGTTCGGCATGCTGGTGCTGCTTTTTGTTGTAGGCTATGGCTACCTGGTTATTTCCCAGAGAAAGATTGACGAAAACGAAAGCTTGCGTCGCGCCAAGTCCATTGCCGAAAATGCAAGCCAGGCCAAGAGCCAGTTCCTTGCAAACATGAGCCATGAGATTCGTACTCCTATTAATGGCATATTGGGCATGGACACCATGTTGCTGAAGGAATGCAAGGACCCGACATTGAGAGAGTATGCCAACAACATTCGAAGTGCTGGACATACCCTGCTTTCCTTGATTAACGATATCCTGGATATTTCAAAGATTGAATCGGGCAAGATGGAAATTGTTCCGGTGGAATATAGCCTGTTCTCGGTTTTGAATGATTGCTACAACATGGTTGCCTCCCGAGCTAAGGACAAGTCCCTTGACTTTGTAGTGAAAGTCGATGAGAATATTCCCTCGGAATTGTACGGCGACGAAGTTCGTGTACGCCAGATTATAAACAACTTGCTGTCAAATGCAGTAAAGTATACGTCACGCGGAAGCATCACCCTGAATGTCCGCTACGAAAAGACAACTCCCAGCAATCCGTTGGCTGCCGAGGAAGTATCCAGCATTAACCTGATCGTTTCTGTGGAGGATACGGGCATCGGTATTCGCGAAGAGGACAAGGGTAAGTTGTTCATGACATTCCAGCGTCTTGAAGAAAAACGCAACAGGAATATCGAAGGCACGGGACTTGGCTTGAACTTGACCAAGCATCTTGTGGATCTGATGAACGGTGTCATTCGAGTGGAAAGCATCTACGGAAAGGGCTCCTCGTTTACGGTCTGCATTCCCCAGGTTGTCAAGAAGCATACGCCCATGGGTGATTTTAACGCCAAGTACAAGGTGTATACAGAGGCTTCCGAAATTGTGCGAGACAAGTTCCGTGCGTCGGACGCCAATATCCTTGTGGTTGATGACGTGCCTATGAACCTCCGCGTGATGCGCGGCCTTCTTAAGGATACCGAAATCCAGATTGACGAAGCCAACAATGGTATGGAGGCCTTGGAACGAATCAAGCGCAAGCATTACGATGTCATCTTCCTAGACCACATGATGCCTGTGATGGATGGTATTGAAACACTTGAGGTGATGAAGACTCTGGTAGGAAATCCCAACGAGAAGACTCCGGTGATTATGCTTACGGCAAACGCCATTACTGGTGTACGTGAAGGTTACATCAAGGCTGGCTTTACGGATTATCTCTCAAAGCCTGTTCGCGAAGACGATCTGCTGGTCATGCTCAAGAAGTATCTTCCGAGAAATCTTGTGGTTGAATGCAAGCAGGCGACAGAGCAAGCTTTTGCAGAGGGTCTGGAAATACGAAATGGGGTAGAAAGTCGACCTCTGGTAAACGAGCCTGCCGTCCATGTCCAGATGGGACAGGTGCCGGAGTCGCAGCCCTTGAATGACGACGTTCCAAAGGGGCTTGCCGACCTTGCAGCCACAGGATTTGTAGACGTCAAGGTGGGCTTGGGCTATTGCATGAATGACGAAGCGTTCTATCGCGAGATGCTGATTGAATATTGCAATAGCTCGAAGATTGCGGTTTTGGAAGATGCCCTCAAGGATGGCGATTTTGAGAAGTATCGTATAGAGGTTCATGCCCTGAAGAGTACGTCGCTCACCATCGGGGCGGTGGAACTTTCCGGCAAGGCGAAATCTCTGGAGTTTGCCTGCAAGGAAGGTCGTTACGACTTTGTCCAGATGAAACATGGCGATGTTATCCGCGAATACAGCAACTTCTTGAAGGTGCTTAAGGATATCCTGGCTTGATTCGAGAGGAGGACTTATGGAAGAACAGATTGATATCTTGAACAGGGATGGAAACTTTAGTGGCTACTCCTGTGGCCGAACCAAGGTTCATGCCGAAGGCCTCTGGCACCGTACCGTGCATATCTGGGCCTTTGACAAGGATGAGCGTATCCTGTTCCAGCTTCGTGCTGCAGTAAAGGAAAACAACCCCGGCCTTTTGGATACAAGTTGCGCTGGCCATATCTCCGCTGGCGACAGTAGCCTGAATGCCGCCGTCAGGGAACTCCGCGAGGAATTGGGTGTAACCAAGCGCCCCGGGGATCTGGAATACCTGTTCGAGTCGACACACGAAAGTGTATTGAATGGCGGTGCCTACCTGGACAACGAATACTACGATGTCTATCGCATTACCTTGTCTCCGGAGGAAGCGGCGTCGCTGGTTCCTCAGCCTGGTGAAGTGGATGATTTCGTATGGATGACCAGGGATCAGTTTTTAACAAAGTATAGACTGTGCCCTCAAAAATTTGTATCTCATCCTAAGGATTTTGAGTGGCTCAAGGGAAATATTGTATAATTTGTCTTGAATAATGTAATTGCGGGTTTGTAGAATATGTATAAGGATATTGCACTGGTTCTTGAAGGTGGTGGCATGCGCGGGGCATACAGTTCCGGCGTATTGGATGTCATGCACGATAATGGCTTGAAGTTTGGCGGTTACGCGGGAACCTCTGCCGGAGCCACCCATATTTGCAGTTTCATGTCGGAACAGCGTGAACGCAATATGCGTATCGATACGGTCCATTCCCAGGATCCGCGCTACATGGGCTTTAAGCAGCTTATCAAGACGGGTGACTATTTCCCCAGGGAGTTCTGCTACATTACCATTCCTCGTGAAATCGATCCCTTTGACTACGCCAAGTTCGAGGAGAACGCAAAGGTTTCCGACTTCTACTCCGTGGCTACCAATCTGGAGACAGGCGAGGCGGAGTACCTGCTGACACAGGAAGTGGACAAGGGCGATGGCCTGGAATGTGTTCGTGCTTCTGCATCGCTGCCCCTGATGAGCAAGATCGTGGAACTTCGCGGCATGAAGCTTCTGGATGGTGGCATTGGCGACAGCATTCCCTTTGGATTCATGGAACGCAAGGGCTTTAAAAAGCAGGTGGTTATCCTGACTCAGCAGGAAGGCTATGTGAAAAAGCCCAACTCCCTGATTCCGCTGTTCAAGCTGATGTACCGCAAGTACCCGAAGTTTGTGGAGGCTGCTGCAACCCGCCACATCCGCTACAATGAGGCTCTTGCAAAACTGAAGGAAAACGAAAAGGCCGGAAAGAGTTTTGTCTTCCGTCCTAGCGAACCATTCAAGATCAGCCGCATCGAGAAGGATGCAAGTAAGCTTGTGGAACTCTACAAGATGGGCCTTAAGGATGGGGAGGCCAATATGCCTAGGCTGAAGGAATTCCTGGGGCTGTAAAACGGTATACTGGGTTTTGTATGACGAATGCGCCGAGCTTTGATCTGACCACCATTAACGTGTCCAACATGTTGGGCGTGTTGTTGCTGTGCGTGCTCTTTGTCGGCAATATCTGGCGTTTCCGTGATCGGTCATCGGATAACTTCTCCCTGCTGCTGTTGATGTTCTTCTCCTTGACCAACTGCCTGGTCGATCCCCTTGTTTACGCTGTGGATGGAAAGCCCGGGAATTTTTACCGTTTCCTGATTTATGCCGGGAACAGCTGGCTGTTCTTTGCACAGATATCAGCGGCCATTGCCTGGGTCTATTTCTTCTGCATCCACCTGAACGGCAGTATTTCTCGGAGGCAGCATGTTTTCCTTATAGGAACCCATGCCCTATCCCTGATTTTATTGATTGTTAATTTGTTTGTACCGATGGTCTTTGACGTGTCCGACGCTAACGTGTATGTGCGAAAGCCTCTCTTCTTTGGCTTTGCGGTTGCCAATTACGTGATTCTATTGGATTCCTTGGTTATCTACCTGCGAAGCCGAGTCCGTGGCGGGGCGCTGAAGTTCTTCCCGGTGTTTGTCTTTGCTATGCCGGTGATGGTGGGCGGCGTTGTACAGTCCCTGTTCTACGGTATTTCTGTTACTTCTGTCTGCCTGGCCATTTCTGTAGCGGGAATTCTCTCTAGCTTGCAGAACGAGATGATCTTCAGGGATTCGCTTACAGGACTTTATAACCGGTCCTACCTGGATTATCTTCTCAAGATGTATTCGAAGAAGAAGGACAAGTCCGTTACGGGCATCATGTTGGACTTGAACGGGTTTAAGTCCATTAACGATACCTATGGACACGCAGTCGGTGATCTCGCCTTGGTTTCTGCGGCGAAGGTCTTGCGCGGTGTTGTGGTTGACCTGGGTGCAGTTATCCGCTATGCTGGCGATGAGTTCATCGTCCTTGTCAACAGCCAGGATGACCGTGTGATTGCATCCTGCATGTCCGAGATCCGTCGTACCTTCCAGGAGTTCAATCAAAATTCTAGCGCGCCGTATAAGCTGACGGTTTCCATGGGAAGCTGCAAGATGAATTTCGAGAAGTTCAGTGTTGATGAGTTCATCAATGAAATCGATAAGCGCATGTACGAGGACAAGAAGACGTACTACGCCCAGAATGTGGACCAGGATCGTCGCCGTCGTTAGACCTAGGTCTGCAAGGTTATAGAAAAATCTTATTACTACTTATAATCTGCACCTTAATCGGCTGTGATTATTTAAACAATCGTTAATTAGTGTATTGGATTTTTATATAAAAAGCTATAGGGTCTAGCTATATTTTGACATGCAAGTATATCTTGGATCTTTCGACTCTGTGCTACGCTCTCCTACCCAAAGGGCATAACTCAACTTGAGAACTAAAGTTCTTAGTTTCGTATAGCTCAAGATGACCCCCGCAATGTAATGTCATCCCGAGCATCGTCGAGGGATCTGAACAGTGTAAAAAGGAAAAATCATGGCAAATCTCGAAACATTGTGCGTTCAGGCTGGCTGGACCCCGAAAAAGGGCGAACCCCGCGTTCTCCCCATTTACCAGAGCACCACTTTCAAGTACGACACTTCCGCCCAGATGGCTGACCTGTTCGACCTGAAGGAATCCGGCTACTTCTATACTCGTCTCCAGAACCCCACCAACGACGCTGTGGCTTCCAAGATCGCCCAGCTGGAAGGTGGCGTAGGTGCCATGCTCACTTCCTCCGGTCAGGCTGCAAACTTCTACGCCGTGTTCAACATCTGCGAAGCTGGCGACCACTTCATTTCCACTTCCGCAATTTACGGCGGTACCAGCAACCTCTTCAGCGTTACCATGAAGAAGCTGGGCATCGAATGCACCTTCATCGACCAGGACGCTTCTGACGAAGAAGTCGAGAAGGCTTTCCGCCCCAACACCAAGTGCGTCTTCGGCGAAACCGTTGCAAACCCGGCTGGCAAGATTCTGGACCTGAAGCGTTTTGCAGATCTGGCTCACAAGCATGGCGTTCCCATGATCGTGGACAACACTTTCCCCACTCCGATCCTCTGCCGTCCTTTTGAATTCGGCGTGGACATCGTGACCCACTCCACCACCAAGTACATGGACGGTCATGCCATGGCTGTGGGTGGCGCAGTGGTCGATAGCGGTAACTTCGACTGGGAAGCCCATCACGACAAGTTCCCGGGCCTTACCGAACCGGATCCGTCTTACCACGGCCTTCGCTACACCGAAGCCTTCGGCAAGCTCTGCTACATCACCAAGGCTACCGTGCAGCTCATGCGCGACCTGGGTTCCATTCAGAGCCCGCAGAATGCATTCCTCCTGAACGTTGGCCTTGAAACCTTGTTCCTCCGCATGCCCCGTCATTGCGAAAACGCTCTCGCCGCTGCCAAGTGGCTGAAGAAGCATCCGAAGGTTGCCTGGGTGGACTACGCAGGTCTCGAAGACAATGCTTCCTACGCTTTGGCCCAGAGGCAGTTCAAGGGCGGCCTGCCCTGCGGCGTGCTCACCTTCGGTATCAAGGGTGGCCGCGACAAGTCCATCCAGTTCATGGATGCCCTGAAGCTGATCTGCATCGTGACCCATGTGGCCGACGCCCGCAGCTGCGTGCTGCACCCCGCAAGCCATACCCACCGCCAGCTTTCCGACGAACAGCTCATCGAGGCTGGCGTTGCTCCTGACCTGATCCGCTTCAGCGTTGGTATCGAAAATATCGAAGATATCATCGCCGACCTGGAACAGGCCCTGGCTCAGGTGTAGGCACAAGGCACCAGGCGTCAGGCACGAGGCACGAAACGTCATCCTGGAGGGTGCAGCGCACCCGATAGGATCTCCAAAAAACTCCCGCGACGTACAATCGCGGGAGTTTTTGTTTATATTTCAAAAGAGGTCCTCATGAAATTTCGTATTTGCAATATAGCCTTGGCAATGTTGTTCATTGTTCTGCTGGTAGGGTGTGGTACTCCCGTTTATAGACAAGGTATCGTTAACAAGGGCTCTTTTGAAATCGGGGTGCCGGAGAATTTTGCCGGTGTAGGAAAGGCCATTCCTGAAAATTCCACAATCAACAGTTTTTCCGTAGGCTTTGATTACACCACATCTGCCGAGATGAAGGTGCGTGGAGTCAAGAATTCGGAACTTAAGCTCAGCGATTACGACCCTTTGTACGGCGGTTCCGATAATGATTTCACCGTTATAAAAGAAACGAAAGTCAAGAGTTTCAAGTATAAAAGAAATCGTTTTCCTCTATCTGCAAGCTATACGCGCCTTACCAAAAAGTCATCTGAGTTCTATGGTTTTTCTGCGGGGGTTGATCCTGAGCCCTTTGGTCGCTTTATTTTCGGGGTCAACAAGGAATCCTTTGAATTTGGCGGCTATGTAGACTTGGGACTGGGAGTTTTTGGAATTGGAGACGTGACGGTTGACTATTACGAATGTCTGTACGTTTATTCAAAGGAAGAACGGTGTTCCGAACGGACCAAGGAACGGCATTTCGAGACAGATGACGGGGCCTTCTGGCGGGCAGGCCTTGGAGTTTTTGCCTCATACTTTGTGAAGAACTTTGCCCTATCATACTCTCCATATCTGTATAAACCGCATCTCCAGGAATTTTTTGACATAAAGGATGAGGACGGAATTTCTGCGGAATTTGGAATACCTGTAATCTATCCGTGGGTGCTTAGCCAGTATGCCGGTGCGTCCCTGTGGCTTAACGAGCACTGGAAAGTGTCCCTAGGCGTAACAGTGTTGAACAGTCTGGATTTTGATGACTTCTTCTTGACAGCCAACGGCTCCATCGGCTTCTGGTTTTAGAAAAAATCCCGCGACGTTCAATCGCGGGATTTTCTGCATTTTCGAATTGCAGTGTTCTACTTGATTTTTTCCGTCAGGGGGAACACTTGCATGTTGACGCGGTAGACGCGATCAATTTGCTTGTCCTCTGCGACGATTGACATAATGCGGTGGCGGCATTCTGCCAGTTCCTTAAGGATTTTGTCGTAGGAACCTTCGGAAATCCCCAGGGTGAGTCCCGTAAATTGACGTTCCTCCAGAGGCTCAAATCCCAGTTTCTTGTACAGGCGAACCGCAGCTTCATTTTCCGGTTCCGTTTCTAGGCGGAATCTTTTTACGTCTGGATTTTCTGCAATGACCTGCTTTATAAAGGCACTGCCAAGACCTTGTCCGCGGAACTCCTCACGGATGTAGATTTCGTCGAACCAGTAGCAAAGTCCGCCAGCTTCATTGGAGTATGTCTTTGTAACTGCTCCATAGCCTGCAATTTTTCCATCAGCTTCAAAAATGTACACATCAAAATAGGGCGTGCCATTTTCTAGTTCGCTAATGGTTTTTTCAAAATGACTTTCAGGAACGTTGTGCAAAACAGCGGGACTTGCAAAGAATTCCTTCATCATTTGATGAAATTCTACGCGATACTTTTTACTCGCATCGTTGTTTTTACCATCATATTTATGAATAGAAAAAATCATGCAATAATCCGTTGAATTTTGATTTGTAATAATGTAGTTTTATTTTTAATTGGTTAGGAGATGTATGATGAACCGCGCTGCGAAATTTGTATCAACGTTAGCTCTGCTTCTTTTGGGAGCCTGCGGAGATTCTTTAAGTGTTGACGATCCTATTGAACAGAGTTCCTCTTCTGACTTTCTTGACCAAAGTTCTTCCAGCGAAGAAAATATTGCTGTGTCAAGCTCTTCGGCAAATTTAAATTCCTCGGTGGAATCCAGTTCTTCTACAAAGGTTTTTAATGAAGTGAAGCCTACGTATGAAGGTAATCCTGCTGAAATTGCCAATTATACATTTAAACGTTACATCGCTCAGTTTACGGATGATCCTAGCGAGTTGTCATTTGATGAACATGTGTTGGCGTATAATTCAAACGCTTGCTATGATATGTATGAATCACCTAATGGCTCGTTTGTTCGCCTCGACTATATCCAGGGTCTTGTGGATTACGAACAGATAGGAAGGTGCTTTCCTAAGACATGGTCTCAAATGTATAAGCAAGGACCTAAGGAAAATTGCAAATACTATGTCGTTCTTGAAGATGATGTGAATCAGCCCACGGGTCACGTACTGAAGGAAATCACCAAGGATACGGTCTATTTTGTAAATGTCTATCAGACGGGAGATCCTTGTATTGTAACGAACATGGTCAATGTAATGTCTTTCCTTGTGGAAGATTGTGATGGCATTATGTCTGGATCCCAGGAGGCTTCTTTCCGTAGTTATGATAGTCCCAAGTGGAATTGCGGTCTGGATGAAAGAGGATTGGCTTATGGCGAATGGATGCGCGACGATTTGTTGACTGTTTCTGAAAATTCGGCTATCGTATCGTCAAGTAGCGATGGCGATGTCACCTGGAATAAGGCGAACTTGACTTGGTATGAATCCTATCCGGATGAGGGTAGTGAAGAATGCATTGAATATAATGGCTGTGAATGGGCGGGAATGTTTGCTGGTCTTGATGACAAGCAAACTCCTGAATGGGTTGCAGAACACAATATCATTGCGGTTCACGAAAAGGACTGGGAAACCTATAAGCTGAAAACATTCCGCCTGCGTAAAAATGGTCATGAAATTGATGCTGTTGTTTACGATATGTGTTCTGATGCGGATTGCGATGGCTGTTGTACGAAAAATGCAGGAAGTACTGGTTTTTTGATTGATATTGAAGTCAATACAAAAGTACGTTTTGGAAATCAAGGTTCTGGCGTAGTGGAATGGGCTTGCTTAGACTGTGTAGAATGAGGAATGAAAAATGAACTGCAAGTGTATTCAGTGTGGCAAGGATTTCGAGGAACGTGTTGGCATGGGTCTTCTGGAAGGCCCTTGGGCAATTCGTGCCCGCAATAAGATCGGCAACATCTGCTTGGAATGCCAGACTGAAATCGCCTCTACAAAGAAGGGCCGGCGTAGACTTGCCTGGTGGAAGTTGAAGATTGCGGTTCGTTGTTCCCGAATATTTATTGGCCTTGCGATTGTGTTTGCCGCGCTGACTTACGGCCTTGCCGTGTACGTGCTCTAAGCTAGACTCTATTTCTTTTTGTACTCGGCCATGACCATGCCGGTCACGATGGCTGCAGCGCCTGCGATGGCCACCGCTGAAATGTGTTCGCCGATGGTGAGGGCTGCCGTGATGATTGTAATCAGTGGCAGTGCGTAGATGTAGTTGGATGCAAGGACTGTTCCCAGCTTATCCATTACTTTATTCCAAATCAGGTAGCCGAAAAGATTGCTGAAAATGCATAGGCAGAGGAAGTTGCCGATGACCACCGGCTCCTTGAAGGCATCCCAGGGAATGGGGTGTGCAGCGAAACGTCCTTCGGTTCCGAGGCCGAAGTAGTCCAGTGCAAAAATCGGTAGGGATGTCAAAAAGCCGTAGAAGAAGATTTTTCTAATGGCGAAAAGCGTGGAATACTTGCTACGGACTTTTTCTGTACTGTAGGCGTAAACGGTCCAGGCGATAGCGGCGCAGAAGGCCAGCATGTCTCCAACAGGCGAAAGCTTCAGGATGAACTTTCCATTGAGCACCACGAGAATCATTCCCACAAAGGTGATGAGGGATCCTGCAATCTGTCGGGGGAGCAGTTTTTCTCGCTTAAAGATGAAAATGCCTGCCAGCATGATGAGCAGCGGGTTGGTACACACGATTAGGGAAACGTTGCTGCTCTGGGAAATGGTGAGCGCCGTATTTTCTGCCCAGAAGTAGATGGTGCATCCGGTGATGCCGCCAAGAATAAAGAACAGTTCGTCTTTCAGGGAGTCCGCACGGAACCTTAAGTGGCGCATCCCAGCCAGCAGGAGCATGAGGTAGGTGGCTGCGAAGCGGATGGTGAAAATCTGCACCGCGGAAAAGCCGTGGTTGATCAGTACCTTGGTGCTGACAAAGCTGGTTCCCCAGAAAGTAATGGTTGCAATGGCAAGAATGTGCCAGATGGCCATGGAACCGGAGGAGTTTTTTAAGCCGATTTTCACGAACTCAAATATAAAAATCAAAAAAATTATATTTGGGGTGACACTTTTACCTCCCTGTGGTGTTTTACAGGTATGAACAGGCAAGATTTTGCAGATAGAATGGCTTTTTCCAAGGTTTACGAGACCTTCGCACCGATGGTGATGCGCCGTTGCCTTGCTCTCCTGAAGGATGAGGCCGAAGCTTGCGATATGATGCAGAATGTCTTCCTGAGGATTTACACAAACCGTAATACCTTGGACTTGTCATCTCCTTCCAGCCTTCTTTGGAATACGGCTACTCGCCTTTGCCTGAACCGTATCCGCGATAAGAAACGTAGGGGGCTGGATGTAGACTGCAGCGAAATGCTATTGCAGATTGCTGACTTTGATGACGAGCTGGAGGCTTACGAGTCTGCAAGTCTTCTCAAGAAGATTTTTGCCAAGGAGCCCGAGTCTACCCGCACCATGGCTGTGTTGCATTATGTCGACAATATGACTTTAGAGGAAACCGCGGAAGCCGTCGGGCTTTCTGTAAGCGGTGTCCGTAAACGTCTCCGCACTTTGCAGGAGAAGGTCAAGAACTTGGAGGTGAAGTAATGAAATTTGACGTTCGCATTCCAGAATTGAAATTGGAACAGTACCTTCTGGGAGAACTTCCGGAAGATGAAATGAAGGAACTTCGTCAGCGTGAAGAAGCGGATGAAATCTTTGCCGCTCGCGTGAAGTCCATGCGTGAACAGAACGCAAAGATCCTTCAGGAAAATCCCTTTGAAAAGTTGGCTGACAAGATGGCTGCTTCCGATGTGGATGGTTCCGCCGGCAGAAACATTGTCTCCCTTATGCCGCTGTTGACGAAGGTGGCCGCTGTGGTAGTGGTTGCCCTTGGGATTATGTCTGCGGTGTTCATGATGAACCGCGACCAGGCTACCTTGATGAATACAAACGACGAGGGCGCCGTCATGGATGTAGCCATGGCCGATATTTCCTCGGATACTCGCATCAAGGGCATGAATGCCCGCATGGAAATCTGGAAGAAGTCCGAGTCCGGGATTGTGCAGCTTGGCGACAAGGACGTTGCATCCGAAGGCGATGAACTTCAGCTGCGCTACGCCGTTCCTGAAAAGTGCTACGGCATGCTTCTGAGCATGGATGGCAACGGAGTGTTGACAGTCCACATGGGAAACGAGAACAAGGCCATCGCCCTGGAACCTGGCAAGATGACGTCTCTGCCCTTTGCCTACAAGCTTGACAACGCCCCTCATTTCGAGAAGTTCTTCTTGCTTACATCCAGCAATGAATTTGCAGTGGATGGAAAGAATATCGACAAGTCCCTTAAGCAGGCTGGCCTGAATGTTGTCAGCATGACCTTGCGCAAGGATGGGGGTAAGTAATGTTTAGAGGTGCCGTCAATACTTTTATGACCTTGATGGGGCTGACCTTTTTGTTCCTGTTAGGTGCGGCCGGTTTTTCTCACGCTGCCGACAATTCCATTGACCGCTATGTCTTTGCCATCAGTGCCAATAATGGTGGCAAGGGCCGCCCTGTGCTGCGCTATGCTGAAAGCGATGCTAAGGCTTTTGCTTCTGTCCTTAAGGATATGGGCGGCGTACAGCAGAAGAACATCTTCTTGATTCGTGAACCCAGCGTTTCCTTCCTGAACAGCCGTCTGGATGATCTCGATAAGATGATTGCCCAAGGCAAGGGCAAGAACGGTCGCGACGAAGTGCTGGTTTATTACAGCGGCCATGCCGATGAAAAGGGCCTGCGCCTTGGCAGCGAACTTTATGCTTGGACGGAGTTCCGTAAGCGTGTAGACGCTTTGGGCGCCGACGTGAAGATTGCTGTGATTGATGCCTGCGGCTCCGGTGCCATTACCCGCGCAAAGGGTGGTGTGGCGGTTCCCGCCTTTATGGTGGACCAGAGCAGCGATATGAAGGGCTATGCCTTTATTACCAGCAGTACTCAGGATGAAGCTAGCCAGGAAAGCGACAAACTTCGCGGCAGTTTCTTTACCCACTCGCTGGTCAGCGGTTTGCGTGGAGCTGGTGACATTAGCGGAGACGGCAAGGTTACCCTTTCCGAGGCATACCAGTTTGCCTTCAATGAAACCTTGCTGCAGACCGAAACTACAATGGGCGGCGCCCAGCATCCTAGCCGTGATATGAATCTTGCTGGAACAGGTGACGTGGTCATGACGGACTTGCATACCACAAGTGCGGTTCTTGACTTGGACGAGAATATTGAAGGTCGCCTCTATATTCGTGATGAAAATGGAGAACTTGTTGCGGAATTGAACAAGAAGGCTGGCCGTCCCATGAGTCTTGGGCTTTCGGAAGGCAAGTACACCGTGAATCTGCAACGTGGCAATGATTACATGGGTGCGTCTGTGGAAGTGGTGAACGGACGTCGTGAAAAACTGGCCAGGGCAAACTTCAGTGACGTGGCTGCAGAAAAGACGGTGGCCCGTGGCGAACTAGGGGGCAAGAGGTCTTGCGCAAATGGCGATTCCGTCATGTGTTCTCTTGACTCGCTTGACCATAGCGCAACATTTCGTACCACATTCAATGCGGTCGATAAGGATACTCTTCCCCGCAAGGGCTTGCAGATAGGCGTCTTTACCTCTCTTACGACGGATTACATGATCGGCGGTCAGTTGAGCTTATTTGTAAACGCTTCCAAGAAAGAAATGCATGGCATCCAGGTTGCAGGCATTGCCAACATTAGCCGCGATCATATCGAGGGCGCTCAAATTTCCAGTATTGTGAACTACGCAGGAAGTTTTGATGGATTGCAATTATCCCATATCAACATCGCGAAGGATAATTCCGAGGGTGTTCAGATTTCCACCGTAAATCTGGCTTTGGATTCGCTTAGCGTTGTGCAGGTGGGTGCCATCAACTACGCTGGTTACGTACCTGTCCAGGTAGGCTCCATCAATGTGGCCGGAGCATCGGATGTTCAGGTGTCTGCCATTAACGTCGCTGCTTCCGTGGAGAAAACCATGGTAGGTGCAATCAATGTGGCGGGCCATAACAACTCCGTGGACGTGGGTGTCATTAATGTGGCAGGTTCCTCAAAGGGTCGCCAGATTGGTCTTATCAACGTGTGTGGCAATTGCGAAAATACACCTATCGGCCTTATCAACATTGTTGGCAACGGTGTATGGAGCGCTTCGGGAATCTTCAACGAGATGGGTGGTACCGGTGTCAAGCTGGACCTGGGTACGGCCTACTTCTACACTAGCTTTGAAACGTCCCGCAACTTCAAGGATGGTCGCTTGCTCAAGAGCTATGACGATATCTGGGAAGACGGTTTTGGCGTTGGAACCCACTTTGGTATGTACGGCCATCACTTTGCACTGGAATACATGTTCCTGAATGTGGCTGATAAGTATAAGGGCAGCTATGGCGGAAGTGATGAAGATGACGAGTTCGCCTTCCATCACCGTATTCGCCTGGGTGCAACATCCAAGCTGTTGCCTGGTGTGGGTCTGACCGGTGGCCTGTCCCTTAATTTGACGTCCAAGGGCTATGCAGATAGAAATCCCTTGAAGCCTCTGGGTGAATACCATGATGATTTCGGCTCGAAAAAGCGAGAAGCCCGTTTCTGGCCGGGATTCTATACTGGCCTGACCTTAGGAAGGTTTTAACAGGCCTTGATTCAAAAATTTATCGTTACCTTGCCATATAACCAAAAGTTTATATATTTCTTACATAAGCTTTTGGGTGTGGTATGTTGCAAGAAATTTTGATTGTCCGTCAGAATGAGGCTGAGGCCAATAAGACTGTTGCCAACGTGTTGTTGGCAACCTTCTGTATTTTTACTGTCATTCTGATTTTGAACCTGTGCAAGGTTTTCATTATTGATCAGTCGGTCATGATTGCGGCTTATGGGATCAGTGCACTGCTTCTGTTAAGCCCCCAGTTGCTCAATCGCCTTGTAGAACCGTCCAATCCAAGGCTCAAGTTCGTATACATCGTTCTCACCAACCTTTTTCTTTTTGTTATCGAAAGCACCCTTTCTTTCCACGTGATTGTGGTGTATGCTTACCCCATTGCCATTGCCAGCCTCTATTTCTCGAAGCGGGTGACGATGTTCGGCCTTGTCTTTACGACTCTTGTTTCTATAGCGGGGCAGTTCTCCGGATTCTTTATGAATTGCGTTCCGGATCAGAACTTTTTGGTAATGAAGCGTCTTGTGCTGTTTAGCGTTCTTCCTCGAACCTTGTGCCTTTGCAGTTTTGGCTACTTGATTTACTTTATTTCCGAACGTACCACAAGGCTTCTGGATCATCAGATTAACGACATGGCTCGAATTAAGGAGCTGAACAAGGACATGGTTCTTGGTTTCGCCAATCTTGTAGAAAGTCGTGATGAAAGTACCGGTGGCCATGTAAAACGAACCAGCCGTTATGTGGAATTGCTTGCTCGGGAACTTGAAAAACGTGGCATATACAAGGACATCGTGAATGCCGAGTTTATAACCAATTTGGTGAGTGCTGCTCCTATGCATGATATCGGCAAGATGTCCATCCCGGATCATATCCTGCAGAAACCGGGCAAGTTGACGGATGAGGAATACGCCATCATGAAGACCCATGCCGAAAATGGCGGCAGGATTATCAAGCAGACCTTCTCCCACATTGGAGACGATAACTATCGTCAGATGGTGTACGAGGTGGCCCGCTATCACCATGAAAAGTGGAACGGCAAGGGTTATCCCGAAGGTCGATCCAAGCAGGAGATTCCGTTGGCTGCCCGTATTATGGCGGTTGCCGATGTTTTCGATGCGGTTTCCCAGAAACGTTGCTACCGCGAGGCGATTCCTGTGGAGGAATGCTTCAATATTATTGAAAAGGGTAGTGGTTCTGACTTTGAACCCCAGCTGGTTGATGCATTCCTTGGCATGAAGGACAAGATTCTTCGAGCCATGGACGAAGTTCAGGGCTAGTTCTCTTAAGGCTTCGCTAGGCGTCTGCCTGCTTCATGTAGTTGTTGTGAATAGCGATGATATCTTCCTTGATGTCGAGGAAGAGCTGGGCGATTTGCGGGTCGAAGGACTTGCCTACGCCCATATCAATGATTTCAAAGCAGGATTCCAGGGGAAGTGCGTTTCTGTAGCAGCGCTTTTCTGACACGGCATCAAATACGTCTGCCACGGCCATGATTCTTGCGGCAAGAGGAATATTTTCGCCGGCCAGCCCTGCCGGGTAGCCACTGCCATCCCATTTCTCGTGATGGTGTGTGGCCACTTCGTAACAGATCTTGGTGTATTCTTCGCTGCTGACATTGGCGAAGGTTCTGCGGACAATTTCGCCTCCCTTCAGGGAGTGGGTTTTCATTGTGTTGAATTCTTCTTCGGTAAGTTTGCCGGGCTTTTGAAGAATGGAATCAGGAATGGCGATTTTTCCGATATCGTGCATAGGGGCGGCCATTCTCAGATTGTTGACGAAGTCCTTGGTCATGATGTCTGCGTGGAGGTTTCTACGCTGCATTTCCATGGCGATTCGTTCCACATATAACGAGGTTCGCTTGATGTGCCCGCCTGTGTTGTCGTCGCGGTTTTCTACCAGGGTTGCGAATCCCATGACCATTTCATCCTGGTAGTGGTTCAAGTCGCGAATAACTGGATTTTCACTATTAAGGTATATGCCGCCAACAAGCAGGGTAACGCCCGCGGCAGTTATGAGCAGGTCCGGGTAGAGGAACTTGATGAAAACAATGATCAGAAGGGAGATCCCGTAAAGGATGATGCTGACCTGCTTTCGTTTTTCGATGAACCGCAGTTTCTTGAGGAACACCACCAGGGATGCGATGGCGTAGAGGGTCGCCATGATGTAGCAGGCGTCGGCAGCAAATCCTTCGCAGTTGTAGGAAAGATCGCTTTTAACGTAGTGCAGCTGGTCCAGGTTGGTGAGGACTACAAGAAGGTTGATGATGAGAGGACTGTAAAGCAGTATCTTGATCTTCCGGGATTTGGGATAACAGTCCACCATATGCAACAGGTAGCAGAATACAAGAAAGACAACTGCATCGATGCTTGTAAGGAAGAAGAAGTGTGCCCACTTGTTGGCCCATGCAGAAACTGTGTCCAGGTTGTTGACCGTGTAGGCAGAAAGACCGTCAAAAATGAATTCGATTACGGCGCAAACAACAATCCACTTGAAGAACCTGGAGGTCTTTCCCAGGTTGAGATTCCTTGTCTGGATGCTGGAATTAATCAGCACATAGGCAAAGAGAAGTAGACAGCATATTTGAAGAACGCAGAATATCATTTTTTAACCAAACACAAACCATCATGAAACATAAAAATAAAGATTTTCGGTGTAAATGAAGGATTTTCAAATTTGTTGAAAAAACATCCATTTAGGGTAACACTTTATCGGGGTGTCGGTGTTTTATGGGTGGGAATAGACAAGTCAAGTTTCTAAATTTGTATGGAAGCTGAGAGAAATAGGTTGAAACCAGTGTTTTTAAGAATCGTTGCGCTTTTGCTGGCCTTGCCTTTGTTGGTTTTGGCTCAGGATGGGGCTGCTCTTCAAGCAGATGCCCCTCGCACGATTCTTTTTTACGGCGTTGTCCAGGATACTTCGTTTTCCGCAGGTGAAAAACTGAATGTGGAAATTCTGGAATCCGGTGAGGCGATCCAGACAACGGTAGGCGAAAATTTCCAGGTAACGCTTCCCGAAGACACTCTCTGGAATGTGTGCGTTACTAATTCCGATACTTCCGGCGCCGAAAAGGAAAAATGCTATGAGCTGGTTTATACGGGTCAGGATTCCGTATTTAGCCATGTGCTCGGTGACGCGGGCTTGACGGACTCTACCGCTGAGCCGCCAGCGATTCCTGCTGAAATTGCTTCCGCTGGCAATGATCCGCTCGAAAAGGGTGCTGGCGCGAATGCTTCTGCAGATCCGGGGGCTGCTGCAGCATCGGGTGCAGAAACTTCGAATGCTGCGGATTCAAACGTTGCGGGTTCCAGTGCCTCCGCCCCGAAGGATAGTTCCGACGATGTGGATGTGGACGCCCTTCTTGCCGCAGGCAATAACGGCAAGGTGACCGAGATGAAGAAGGTGGTGGTGCAGCTGCGCCGCCGCCCCAAGCGAAAGGCCGGCGAGTCTGTTGTTAGCGCCAAGTCCATCAAGCGCATGCCTGGCCTTGGTGAAGCCGACGTGATCCGTAGTATCCAGCAGTTGCCTGGTGTGGTGGCAAGTTCCGACTTCAGCACTAAAATTTACGTTCGCGGCGGCGCAGCGGATCAGAACCTGTTCCTGTACGATAACGCGGTAGTGTACTCCCCGACGCACTTCTTTGGCTTGTTCAGCACCTTCCTGGTGGAAACTATCGACGGTGTCGAGTTCTACAAGAGCGGTTTCCCGTCACAGTACGGCAATCGCCTCAGTTCTGTGCTGAAGATGGATGGACGTGCAGGCGGTAACGATACCACCGAGGAATGGTTCAGCCGATCTGGTTTCAAGATCAGTACCTTTGCGGCCCAACTCCATACCGAAGGCCACAAGGGAAACGCCCGCTGGATTCTTGCCGGGCGCACAACCTACATCGGCTACATTCTGGACTTGTGCAATGCCATCGGCCTTCTGGACTTAGACATCGATTATGAATTTGTAGACTTGCAGGGAGACTTCATTTACGACTTTACTCCCGATACCCGTGTCAAGTTTAGCTTCTACGTGGGCAAGGATGTTCTGGCCTTTGACCCCCTTTATGTGGACTGGGGCAATGTAGCCATTCCCATCAATATCACGCACCGAATTGATGGAGACTGGGATTATAATGCAACGTTTGCGTTCAGCCGTTTCTACCAGACCATGGAATTGACGGACCTGATTCATATCGGTCAGGACCTTTACACCTTTGCGGGTAAACAGTGGCTCAACTTCCGCGGTATCGATAATCATGTGCTGACCATGGGTTACGAACTGGAGTATGACTGGGACAAGTTCTACGAATACATTTCCAGTATGAGGGTGACGGACATCCAGAAACCCTTGCATCATGTGCTTTACGGTCAGGATGCCTGGCGACTGAATGACGACTGGGTGTTTACTTACGGTCTGCGCCTGAATTACCAGGATCTTTCAAAGGACTTTGGCATTGAACCTCGAACCTCACTGGTGTGGTCCATTGACCAGACAAAGACCCTTGAGTTCTATGCCGGTCATTATCTGCAGTATATGAATTCCATCATGTTTGGTGATGGGGAATCCTTGAATGAGTTCTACTATCCGTCGGTGACCACTTCCAAGGGCAAACATCTGGAACCCGCCCGCTCCAACCTCTTTGCCGTGGAATACAAGCAGGCCCAGATTGCCGATGAATATGATTTTACTGCAGGGGCCTATTTCAAGACACAGAACAACTTGAACACTTTCATGATGCAGCAGGATTCAACGGATGAAACCGCGTCGGATGACTTTTTGCTGGCAGATAACTTTGGAACGGCCGAGGGCTATTCCCTGGGTTACGAACTTTCCCTGCGAAAGGAAAAGGGCGCTGTCTTCGGCGGTATCAACTGGAGCCAAAGCCTGAGCGTTCTAAAGTCGAACGATGGAACGAAGGCCTATTTCCCCAGCTGGCATCAGCCCTACGCGGTAAAACTTGATGCGGGCATCAACTGGAAGGGCGATGAAAATGCTATCTGGCCTCACGAAATCAAGGGTCGCTACTTCAGGTCTTCCGTAGTGCTAAAATATTCTGCAGGTATGCCTATCAGCGAATACAAGGGATACTTCTACGAACAGAAGATGGAAGATCAGAAGTATCGCGAAAATATCCAGGTGATTCCCGGCTCCCGAAATGCGGGCCGGCAGACGGACTATTTCCGCATTGATGTGAAGGCCATCGATATCGGTCGCGAAAACAAGTGGAACTTTAGCTGGACTATCATCAACTTGACCGATCATGACAACATGTTCTACACCTACTACGATACGAGAAAGAACCCGCCGGAATATAATTCTATTTCTCAGTTCCCCTTTTTGCCTATTATGCTGAACTATGAGTATTACTTCTAAACGTCATCCTGAGCGGAACGCGAAGCGTGCAGTTGAAGGATCCAGGGCGGTTCTATACTTGTTTTTTGCGTTCCTTCTCGCGGCCTGCGATTTCCAGGGGCCGTGGAGCTACTATCCGGAGGAGACGGAGGTTTACCAGGGTATTTATACCTTCGGCTACATCGTTGCCGATGAATCTCCATACGTGTGCTTCTCCAAGGTTTATGGATTGACGGAAAGTTCTGCTGAAAATTTTGCCTTCTATGATAGTGCCTATGTGACCGTGTCTGGATTGTTCGGTGGTGCGGTTGCTAGTGAAATTGGCGAGGAAAATTCTAATAGCGGTGATTCCTTGATCGTCTTGAAAGCGATGGACGGAAAACCTAATTGCTTTGTTTATGACAGACGTTGCTATTGGATGGGTGATAGAATTTTTTGCAGTCGAGAAGCAAAGGTAGGCATTCCCGGCGAATCCTACACGCTGAATGCTGTCTTTAAGTGGGATAGCGCAGGCAGCAAGGTCACTACCGAAATGAAGTCCGTTGCGAAGATTCCGACAAAGATTCACGCCAAGGGAGTTGTTCCTCCTAGCGAGAAGAATGATGCAAAGTTTGTGGAAAACAAATACGATCGTCTGTCCTTTGAATTCCTGGGTTATCCCAATGACATGCTGACGTACAAGATTCCTATGGAATACGATGAAACCGTACGTGGAATCCAGATGGTCATGGAGTACGATAGTGCTAATGGCGGCGAATCCATGAATACCACCATGATGAATATGCTGTCGGCCTTTACGGAACCGGACTCCATGGGCTATGCTTACATGTCCATGAAACGTCCTGAAGAAAAAACGGCCAGCATGGGCTTTACCACCCGCATGATGTTTGCTGGCATGAATACGCTGGATACCATGGAATATCCGGGTATGACAATGCCCATTGGAAAATCTGTCATTCGCTTTTACGCAACGGACCAGGCTTACTCAGATTACCAAAATACGGTGCTGGATGCCATTGAGGATCCCCGGGTGGTTCCCAAGAGCAATGTGGAAAATGGCATGGGCGTATTCGCCGGCATGTTGAAGGATTCCCTGCTGATGGAAGTGACTACAGATGAATTTGTGCCCTTTGAATATATGGGCCGAGAAAATTGTTTCCGTGAAGGAGGCATGGGAGAACACGAAGCTTTTGAAACCAAGTGGTGTCGCCTGAACAAGAAAGATGTTTGCGTTGCAACTGCTGGAGGATGGTCCAATCTGCGTTTAACCAGTGTGCATCCAAGGTGTGTTGCTGCATATGTTGGATTGTTGATCTGGTATGAGCCAGAGGTTGAACAATGGCAAAATGAAATAGATCGATTGGCAAAGTTCAATGATGAGTGGTGGGGCGAGGCTTCAAATAGAGAAAAAGTTGTCAAGAACAAGGAAGCCATCAATGCCGAAGCCTTGCTGAACTATTGCATGGAATACAACTTTGAAAACAACAGCGTTGCCTCTTGTGACGCATTGCGTGAGCAATGTCAGGAGTCCTTGGAAAAGACAGCCTGTAAGGATTCCTTGTGGCAATGGTGTTCCGATCACGATTGGAATATTGAGGAATACAAACAGTGCGGAACAGCCTTGGTTAGCCGCTACTATTTGGAAAAATTGGAGTCTCCTATCCTGAAGCGTGTTGTGGACCTTTGGTGCGAAGAAAATCCAAAGGATATGCAATGTAAACGGTAACAGAATTTGTATGTTAAGGTGTTGAAGAGAATGAAAAGTGAAATATTAAAAATGAAGATAAAACTACTGACAGTTCTTTTGTTTACAGCGGTGTTTGCAGGCAATGCCTTTGCGGACGTAGATTCGGATATTCGTGATCTGCAGTTAGAAAAGGAAAAGCTGAATAGCGAAATCGCAAAGCTGAATTCCCAGATTGCAGCTACCGATTCCATGCTGAAGGCGGATGACGCTCGCTACAAAACTTTGCAGGAACGCTATAAGAACGATTCGGAACGTCGCAAGTCCGAAATCGATTCCTTGAATGTAAAGATCAAGGACGTTGCTGCCCAGCTGAACGATGAACGCAATAAGCAGGCTCGCGCCAAGAACCGCAGTGAGAATGTTACGTCAAAACGTAAGGCGCTGATGACGGCCCTTGCCTCCATTGGCAAGCAGCTGGAATTCCAGATTTCCCAAACTCTTCCCTGGGACCGTGAAACCCGTCTGGATCGCGCCAAAGCCTTGACCCGTGATATTGAAAGTGGCAACGCCTCTGCAGAGGAGGCTTTCTCCCGCATGAAGGCTCTCATTGCCGAAGAAACCAAGTTCGGTGATGAAGTGTCCATCATCAATTCTCCGCTGACCCGCAAGAACGGCGAACTTATCAATGCCCAGATTCTTCGTATCGGAAATCAGTGGATGGTCTATAGCGATGACAACGGAACGGTTTATGGCTCCCTGGTTCGTAAGTGTGCTAAGGCCGAAGGAACTGCAAATAAGGACTGCGCCGCTGTTGAATACGAATGGAACGAAGACTTGAATCTGGAAGAACGCGCCGCCGTGAAATTTGCCATCGATGTAAAGCAGGCCAAGAAGCCGCCTCAGATGGTGACACTGCCTGTAAGCCTTTCTGTGGTAGGGGAGGGTAAGTAATGAACAACGAACAGTTAACAATGAACAATGAATGTTCTTGCACGAATCATGAACCGTTGAAAGTGAAGAACTGTTGTGGCTTTATGTCTCGGATATTCTATGTAGGCATCCTTGTTGTTTCCCTCTGTTCCTCCGCTTTTGCCTGGCCTTGGTCCAGCAAGGAGCCTGCTGTAGACAGTGCCCGCGTTCGGGATTCCCTGAAGCTGATGGAGTACAAGGAACTGCAGCGAGAAGTGGATGCGTTGGCCCGCATTCGCCTGCAGAAGGCCGACTCCCTTGAAAAGCTGGAGGCGGAACACTGGCGTAAGCGCTATAACGAAACGCAGCTGACTGAGGAACATCAAACGGAGACTCGTGAACTGGATGGCCGTTACTCCAAGCTTTCTACGGATCTTGGCCGCGTGACGGAAGAGGTCATGGCCAGCAAGGACGTGACTACCGACGCCGAAGAAAAGGCGAAGTCCGACGAATCCGCCTACGACGCCTTGAATACCCAGGTAAAGCTTGCTGTAGACAAGTCCCTGGGCGAAGTCACCGGTGACTATCCCGTGGGAATGAACGATCGTCTGTTACGTTTGAAGCAGGCTCAGAACGAAGCCGACGCAAAGACTCCCAATACGCTTTCTGCCATGCGGCTTTTCCTTAACGATCAGCTGTTACGTCATGAGCTGACTTATACCCAGTCCTATGGCAAAACAGTTTCTCAGGTAGGTTCCCGCCCCGATGTGAACGTTAACCGACTGCGTTTGGGTACGGTATTTTTAGGCGAAGTTGCTACGGACGGTTCCGCTGGCGGTGTGGGGGAGGTTCAGGCCCTGCTCCGCTCCGGCGCTCTCCAGGGTAAGATTTTTGAATGGAATAATACGCTGCCTGCAGAAATGTCCACAGGCATCCGCAGCGCCGTAAATGAAGTCAATGGCGGTTCCGCCTCTGTCGTGTCCATTCCGCTGGATGTTCTTCAGAATAAGGCTGTGAAGAATTCCATCAGCGATACCAAGGAGCTGACTTTCAAGGAAGAGCTTCAGGCATTCTTCAAGAAGGGCGGCATCGTGATGTACCCGCTGATGGCCGTGGCTATTTTCGCCTTGCTTCTTTGCCTGGAACGTTTCATTGTCCTGATGTATCGTGGCCGCATCGGAAATCGCTTTGTCAAGAAGATTCACACCATGGTTAACGAAAAACGTTATGACGACGCAGCCAATTACTGCCTCAAGCGTGAAAGCAGTCTTTCCATGGTTCTGTTCGCCGTTCTGAACAAGGCTCGCGATGGTCGTGAGTTTGCGGAAAAGTCCCTGCAGGAAGCCCTGCTTCGTGAACAGCCCAAGTTGGAACGTCGCATGGGGCTCCTTGCCGCTATGGGTTCCATCGCTCCGCTGTTGGGCTTGCTTGGTACGGTGACGGGTATTATCACCTTGTTCAACGTGATTACCGAGGTAGGAACCAATGATGCCCGCGTTCTTGCCGGTGGTATTTCCGAAGCTCTTGTGACAACAGAAACTGGCTTGATCATTGCGATTCCCGTGATGATTCTTCATGGTCTTTTAAGTGAAAAGATCGAGAAGGTGACCAGCGAACTTTATGTCCAGAGTACAAGCCTTTTGAACAAGATTTTCCCCAAGGAAGACTAATAAAAGAAATATGAAGTATTAAAAAGGAAAAACGAATTCTAGAATTTTTTCGGTTTGATATTCTTCGTCTTTCACCTTTCGCTTTTCATCACATGGATAACAACTTGTACATCTTTATAGAAGCGCTCCGCGGTACTTATGGTGCCGGCGGTGTGGTGATGCTTCCGATTTTAATAACCGGAGTTATTGGCTTCTACTATCTGTATTCAACTTGGATCCGCATCGGCCGTGATTCCTTCCGTAAGGATGTCCATAAGGTGATTGACCGCCTGCGTAAGGATTTGCAGGAAAGCGAAAGCGGTCGTGCCCGTACCGCTCGCAGGCACTTGAAGAAACGTGGTGGCATTGTGGCCCGTGAGCTTCACTTGGCCTTGAAGGTTGCGCTGGATACGCCCAGGGATTACCGCGATTACATGCAGGTGCGCATGATCAAGACGGTGCGTTACATGCAGCAGGGAACCCATATCATTTCTGTGATGGCCGCCGCCGCTCCGCTGCTTGGCCTGCTGGGAACTGTGACCGGCATGGTGTCTACCTTCGAGGTGATTACGCTATACGGAAACCAGAATCCCGTTCTGATGGCGGATGGTATTTCCGAGGCTCTGATTTCTACCCAGAGTGGATTGCTGGTGGCATTCCCTCTGACTCTTTTGAAACAACGTTTGGATGAACGAATCGATTATCTGACGCAGCAGTTGGAACTGGGTGCAACGGTAATCGAAAACTATTTGTCAAGGAACTGATTATGGATTTTAATCTCCCGCGACGCAAGCAAAAGGACATGGGCATTGATATGGGCCCCCTGATGGACATTGTGTTCATCTTGCTGATTTTCTTTGTGGTGACCTCCAGCTTTACCCGTGAAACTGGCGTGGACGTGACCAAACCCGAGGCCCAGAGCGCAAGCCAGCTTGAAAAGGAGAACATCCTTATTGCCATTACCCGAGAGGGGACGATTCATATTAACGAACGCCAGGTGGACTTGGCCAGCCTTCAGGATATTTTAAAACAGACCTTGGCGAAAACGCCCGACAGGGAAGCGGTGGTGATTGCGGACAAGGGCGCTGAAACAGGTGTACTTGTCCAGGTGATTGACGCCTGCAACTTGAGCGGCGTGAAGAAGGTCTCTATCGCGGCCCAGGCGGACTAGCATTAATTATGAATTACGAATTATGAGATTTGAATTGATTGTTGATGAATTTGGAAGGTCTTGATTTTGATAAAGAAGTTGGTTAAACGTTTTTCTGTATTGATCGTTGCGATCCTCAGCAGTCTTCTGCTGGTGTTTTCCGTGACGGTTGCCAACCTGTTCATTTCGGGAAAGATGAGCCAGCAGAAAAAGTATGTAAAGACCGAGGTGGCGGTAAAGAAGCCTGAGGAAGTCCAGAAGAAACAGGAACAGAAAAAGCCTGCCCGAAAGCCCAACCGCCAGAAGTCCAATTCCAGAAGCCCCAAGGCTGGGCCCCGCATGGCTATGAACTTGGGAACTGCGAGCGCCGGCGGTGGCGCTGCCATTAGCGAAAACCTGGTGGCGGATTTTCGCGGGGGAGCCATGTCAACAGAATCTGGTGATGTGGACAAGAAGCCTACCAGCCGTTCCATGCCCAATTTCCAGGTGCCGCCCCAGATTCGAGACCGCGAGATTGATGCAACCCTCCGTTTAAGTTTCTGTGTGGATGTAACGGGACGCGCTTACGATATTAGAATCATCGAGGAGTCTCCGGTTGGCTCCGGCTTGGCGCAAGCTGGCCGGGAAGCGCTGAATCGCATGACCTTTGAACCTGCAGAAAAAGATGGCAAGTCGGTGCCCTTCTGCGGAATGGAACAACCGTTTGAGGTGAAGTTCCATGACTAGATTAGTGGAAAGTGTAAAGATTAAAGGTGAAAGAACTTTGGATTTGAATAAAACCAATTTGAGCTTGAGCTGGAATTGTCTTTGTATTTTTTTGCTTGCTTTATTTGCGATTTCTCCGACTTTTGCTGCCCAATCCGCTTCAGAACTTGTGGAACGCGCAAACGCCTTGTATCGAGACGGCCGTTTTAAGCAGGCTATAACCTTGTACCGTAAGGCGGCAGACCGTGGCGCCGATCCTACCGCAGTCAGTTTCAACATTGCCAATTCCTTCTATCAGATAGAACAGTATCCCGAAGCCGCCGCAAGCTACCGCAAGGCCGTGGATTTTTCCAACGGGAAATTCGCTCCGGCCCTGTTCAATATGGCAAGCGTCTATTACAGACTGAAGCAGTATCCGGAATGTATCGCGGCCTACCATCGTGCTCTCAAGCTCGAACCGGAGAATGTTTCCGCCTGGCTGTATCTTGGCGAAGCCTACAGCAAGACAGGCGATAAGGTGGGCGCTTTGCGTGCCGTCGAGAAGGCTTACTCTCTGGACAAGTCCGACATCAGTGTGGTCTACCAGCTTTCGGAAGCCAACATCGCCGTAGACGACTTTGATCGGGCCATTGCTGTAATCCGCGAAGGTTACGCCAACCATCCGGAGGAAGTTGACTTCCTGGTATATCTGGGCGATGTCTATCGCTTGCAAAAGAACTTCGAGCAAAGCGCCGGCGCCTACCGCGAAGCCCTAGGGATCCGTCCGGACGATGTCCAGACCATGTACAAGCTGGCGGACGTCCTGGCAGAAGACAATAAGCGGTTTGTGGCTATGGATGTACTAAGCAATATCCTGCAGATAAAGCCGGACTTTGCCGACGCCGCCATCTTCCTCGGGAACCTTGCCTACGACGCCCGCTTCTGGGAACGTTCCGAGGCGGCCTATGAAATGGCCGCCAAGTCTGGCAGTGAGGAAGCTGTCTACGGCTTCAAAAATTTGGCCTTCGAGGCTCGCGTACAAAAGCGCAATGCAGAGGCGCTTCGTCTATTAGAAAAGGCCCAAGGGTTCTATCCCAAGGACCAAACTATTGAAGCCGAAATTCTGGAACTTCGCGACGAAGAGTAACTGCGGCGTAACCTCCTGTCGGTAGTGACGAAGAGTAACCGCAATGAAACTTCCTGTCGATAGCGTCGAAGGCTTGCGGCGGCAACAAAATCGACTGCCGCGAAGATGATTTCTTAGTTTATCTGTTTCTTGATCAGTTCCACGATTTTCTCGATGGCGATTTCGGGAGGCAGTTCCGTGTCGCCGCCGGCTGCGCGTACGTGACCGCCGCCCCCAAATTCCTTGGCGACTGCATTCACATCTACGTAGTAGTTGGATCGCATGCTGATCTTGAACTTACCGTTTACAGGATATAGGAATACGGTGACTTCCGTGCCGCTGACTTCACGCAGTGTGTCCACCACGGTTCCCATTTCCATGGGCTGTACGCCGTAGCGTTCCATGTCCTCGGGCATGACGAAGGAATGTACCACCTTGCCATCCAGAGCCAGCTTGCTTTTTTCCAACGCGAAGCCTGTAATCAGGGTCTGTTTGTAGGTGCGTGTGTAGTAGGTTTCGTTGACGATCTTTGCAAAGTCGCAGCCCTTGTCAATGAACTCGCCAACGGCATTCATGGTGCGCTTGCTGGTGCAGCTGAACTTGAATGCTCCGGTGTCATGAACGATGCCCAGGTACATGCAGTTGGCGGCAGCCTTGCTTACCTTGTCCTTGTCCAGCAGGAAGTACAGGACTTCGCTGGCGGAACTTGCCTCGGGCTCAACGAAGTTCACATTGCAGAGGTTCAGCGGGTTGCTGATATGATGGTCAATATTGCAGGTGAACTTTGCCTTGGCCAGGCATTCGGGGCCCTTGGCACCGCAACGTTCAAAGCTGGGGGTGTCCATCAAAAAGGCGAGGTCGATATCCCTGCCGTCATATTCCGGAAGGATCTTGTCTGCGTCATTCAGCAGGCGATAGCTTGCCGGGAAACTTTCCGCAAATACAGTGGCGTCAATGTGGGGATAGTTGTCCTTGATGTAGTTGTACAGTCCAAGCGTGGAGCCGATGCAGTCTCCATCAGGGCGAACATGGCCAAAGATGGCCACGGTCTTTGCCTTGCTCAGCATTTCATCGATAGTCATAAATCGTTATTGCCTTTATCCACGGAAGAACGTAAGGCTCTTTCCCTGGATTTTCTTGCTTTGGTAGGTGCAGGTATCTGCCTGCTTGTAAAGGTCTTCGAAGGTCGCATCCTCTGTTGTGAAGGTTGCGCCCAGACTGATGGAAATTCTATAGTCCTCGTGGCCGGGAATCCTGGCCTGGTCAAGGATGTCGAAGAATCTCTGGATAATCTTTGTGCCCAGTTCCTCGGTCTGGATTCCGTTTGCGAATACGACAAATTCATCGCCGCCCAATCGCAGCAGAACGTCGTTGTCGCGGAAGGCTTTCTTCATTGCCTGGGCTACGGCGATAATGACCTGGTCTCCCGTCTGATGACCAAAATTATCGTTGACAAACTTGAAATGGTCTACGTCAAAGAGGCATAGCATGCCCTTGCGGTGGTTGTACAGGTGCTCCTTGATCTTGGTGGATCCTGCGTGCCGATTGAATAGCCCTGTCATGGCATCAGTTTCCGCCATGGTGGTCAGGCGGTTTTCCCTGTTGCGTTGTTCGTTGATGTTTTCCACCACGTAGATGACGCGACGAACTTCCTTTTCGTTCTTGGAATCTACGGCGATGAATCTAGCTCGGCACCAGCCGAAGTTCTTGCCGAGGAATTCGTGGGTAATGGTACGCTTGTCCTTTAGCCTTTCTGTCAGGGTGGATGTGTCCACGAAATTTAATACGCCTTCCAGGTGGCCTTCGTCTGTGGTGGCGGTCATGGTATCCACAATGGTCTTTGAAAAGTTGCTTTCTTCCACACCGACAGACAATGGAATGTACTGGTTCTTGCGGATCAGCATGTAGGTATTTTTCTTCAGGTCGATCTGTGCCATTGACACATAGATGTCTGCCATGGCCTCCCATTGTTCCAGCTGCATCTGTCGTTCTATGCTGTTGGATTGATTCAGCTTGTATTCAAAGATGAATCTTTCGAAGTTGCTCTTTTTGACGTATACACCAAGGAAAATACCGAGGATAAAGAATATGGTCATGTTCACCATTTCCTGCATTCGGATTTCTTGTGGTTTGATATCTGTAAAAAGGTAGAGTGTGGTAAATACAATTGCCGCAGTCAAGGATACGAGTACAGCCCGGTATGGCCTATCGGTAAAGAGCTGCGGTACGATAAGAAAAAGAGCGAACAGCGTAATGGTTAGCTGCTGGGGGCTACTGACGAAAGTAAGGAATAATCCCAATGCATAAAGGGATACTTCGAAGCCCATCGTAAGATACTTGAGGATCCAACGGAACCTAGGTGCGATAAATTTTGCACAGAGGAAAATGATGAGAGATGTGGTGAATCCTAGTCCGTAGCCGATGATTTTCTGGGTAATCCCGGAGATGTTCGCGGAAAGGCCTGCAATTAGAGCGACGCCAAATGCACAAGATGAGACGGCTGAAAAGGACTTCAGCAGTGAAAGATTTTTTTGAGCAATGACCTTACGGACATTTCTGATGTCTGCAGGGTCGCTTTGGGCGTAAAGTAATGTGCTTTTCAACCATCTTAACATATTGTTATTATAGCTTTTTATGTGGAAAAATTCACAGGGCATTGAATCGGAAGGCTTTTACCCGCCATTTTTACTATAAATTTTTTATTTTAGGCGAAAAAAGAGGTTTTATGTCTAAACTCATGCGTTCTATTTCCGGTATCCGCGGTATTGTTGGCGATACCCTCACTCCCCAGGTTTTGCAGTCTCATGTTCGTGCCTTTTTGGAAATTACCAAGGCAAAGAAGATTGTAATCGGCCGCGATAGCCGCCCCACTGGCGACGCCATCGTTCAGTATGTGGCTGGTATCTGCCGCCTCTCCGGCGTAGACGTTATGGACGTCGGTCTTTCTACCACTCCGTCTGTAGAAATTCTTACCACCCACTTCAAGGCTGACGCCGGTATTATCATTACCGCAAGCCATAATCCGCTGGAATGGAACGCCTTGAAGTTCCTGAACAACAAGGGCCTTTTCCTGGGTCCCGATGACGTGAAGAAACTTTTTGAATTGGCTGACGCCAACCAGTTCAGCTATCCCGACTACCGCACCATGGGTAAGTACGAAGTGGCTCCCGATGCCGATGGCATTCATATCGATGGCACTCTTGGCATTCCCTTCGTGGACGTAGAGGCCATTCGCGCCAAGAAGTTCAAGGTTGCCGTAGACGCCGTGAACGGTGCCGGCTCCTACATTGTGCCCCGCCTGCTGGAACAGCTGGGTTGCGAAGTGGTCCGCGTTCACTGCGAACCCGATGGCACATTCCCCCGCGGTGCAGAACCCATTCCCGAAAACCTGGGCGACCTCCGCGAAGCGGTAAAGGCAAACGGTTGCGCACTTGGTTTTGCTGTTGACCCGGATGCAGACCGCTGCGCCCTGGTTGATGGCCTCGGCCGTAGCATCGGCGAAGAATACACTCTGGCTATCGCCTGCGAAGAAGTCCTTTCCCAGAAGAAGGGTTCCGTTTGCGTGAATCTCTCCACCAGCCGTATGAACGAAGATGTGGCAACCAAGTACGGTTGCGAATTCAGCCGCGCCAAGGTGGGCGAAATTAACGTAAGTCTCCAGATGATCGAAAACGGCTGCATTATCGGTGGCGAAGGTAACGGCGGTGTGATCCTGCCTGCTCTCCACTACGGCCGTGATTCCCTGGTGGCTGCAGCCCTGGTTCTTAGCTGGATGGCTCATCACGATGGCGGCCCCGAAAAGTTCGTTGCTGAAAATCCGGCCTACTCCATGCCCAAGAAGAAGTTTGAACTTGGCGACAAGAAGGTGGCAGACATCCTCCCCAAGGTGAAGGAAGTATTCGCCGGCTGGAAGATGGATGAACGGGACGGCCTGTGGCTTGGATCCGAAAAGTCCTGGGTCCATGTTCGCGCAAGCAACACCGAGCCCGTGATCCGCGTAATCGCAGAAGCTCCTACTGCTGAAGAGGCCGAAGCCCTCTGCTCCAAGGTGGAAAAGCTTATCTAACCGTCGCAATAGTTCGTCGCTCGCCCCTTCACGTACGACAAGTACGCTACAGGGGCTCGTCTCCTGCTCTTGCTAGGTTATCTAAGCTTTTCATGAAAGCTTTTTGCTCACGGCTAACCGTCGCGATTATTGAAAAATATCGAAAAAGAGCTGACTGTCATATTTTGGCAGTCGCTTTTTCTTATGTTTACGCAAGAAACAACCATTGGATTAATAAAAAAGTGAGGCATGTATGGTTGATTTGAATAATGAGATGAATTTCTTGGAAGTTGTTAATTTATGCAAGGTGCTGGGTGATTTAACTCGCTTTTGCATTGTGGACTTGCTGAATAAACGCGATATGTATACATACGAAATACAGCAGGAACTCGATGTCTATGATGAAGATGTGGAATTGAGGACACTGTCCAGGCATTTGAGGATTATGGAACAGGCCGGTCTTGTTCATTCCACGACAAATTGGACCCATAAGAAATATTCCTTGAATTGCGACAGACTTAAGCAGTTCATGGAGTATTTTAAGAGAGAAGTTCAGGTGAATAAAGACACCTTTGCACACAAAATAAGGCCTTCTGAATGCGCGGAAATAGCTGTGTAGCGAAAGTGTTTGACGAAATGAAGACTTATTGCATTATGTTCAGCGCTTGTTAACGTTTTCATTAACTAAGAATTGCAAAAATAGGGCTTTTTACAGGCTATTAGTTAACGTTTTCGTTAACAAGCGAAAAAAAACAATCCCTGCGGAGTGTACTGCATGTCAGTGCAGATTCGTCCGCAGGGATTTGTTTCTAGAGTATAGATGCTGGAAAGAATGTAACTAGAATTGTTCCAGGAACTTGTGAACGTCCTCAGGAACCCAGGTGTTGCCCCAGCCGCCGTTGTCGTTGGCTGTCCACTGGTGGCCACCGCCCCAGGTACATACGCGCACAGGATGGTTGGGATCAACCTTCTTGAAGTCGTAGCAGACGTGGGTGTTGCCGCCGGTGTATTTCTGCCAGTCATTGATTTCGCTGCTGACATCAGTGCCGCCGGGGCCGTTGTTCTTAAGAATGCGGGTGATGGAGCTGCTCAGACGGTTGTAGGCGCAGAGGTTGTCCTGTGTGCCGTGAACGTCCATCCATGCGATAGGCTTGCCGGCGTTTTGGGGAATGTAGATGTTCCAGTCGGCCACGGCATAAGTCACGGCGGCACGAACACGATGCTGGAAAACCTGTGCCAGGGAGTTGGTAATCATGGAGCCGAAGCTAAAGCCTGTGACGAACACGCGGGAAGTGTCGATACAGTAGTTGTCTTCCATGGTGGTCAGGAGCTTGTCAAAGAACTGATGGTCCTTATCGTCACCGCCACGCCACGGTCCGCCGTCGGTATCACCGCGGGGAGCCACGAAGATGTAGTTGCCTTCGGTGTCCAGCTTCTGCTGGCCGTAATACGGAGAGGGATGATCCTGGTCCGGAGTATGGTGCACGAAGTCTTCTGCGTTGGAACCCATACAGTGCATGGCGAAGAGAAGCTTGTGGGGCTTGGTGTTATCGTAGTTCTTCGGAAGGGTGATGAAGAATTCGCGGTTCAGTCCGGCAACCTGCATTTCAAAGCGGTCGCCGTTTTCGACGCTCTTGGTCTTTACTAGGCTGGAATTCTTGCCACAACCTCTAGAAGGTGCGGGGGCGTTACCCTTGACGTAATCGTAAACACCCTTGATGTCAAGAATGGGGGGCTGACCGCCTACATCGCCACTGCCGTTTCCACCAGAAGCCTTCTTCAGGGTAAGTTCCACGTTGGTATCCAAATTTGCCAGCGGAACAACCAGTGTGTCAAAACCATCTGCAATCACTTGCAAGTCGTTGCCGGAGTCTTCCTTCTTGAGGACCTTTGCGGAAGTGCCGAGGGATGCTGCATAGGATCCATTGGTGGTGAACTTCAAACCCTGAATTGCGGAACCCATCTTTACTCGGGCGAAGTAGGTGCCTTCGCTCTTCACAAAGCTACGCAGGTCTACAGAACCGGAACCGTAGAGGTTCTGATTCAGTACACGCATGCCCATGGCGTCAAAGATCTGCACTTGGACAGGAGCATTAGAAGACTGGGAGTAGGAAAGGACTCCGTTATTTACTCCTACAAATCCAGGTTTTGCGATATTGCGGATGGCCACATTGGATGTGTCTGCGGGATCATTTGAATCTTGTGATCCCGGATTAATGGCGTTACTACGCAAGGTAAAAGAACCTACGCCGTCGGTTGTAGTAGAATATTCCGTACCGATCAAACTGACTGCGGCGCCTTTCACGGCCTTTCCGCCTTCATCGGCAACGGAACCTGTCAAAATAAAAGCATTCGCTGCAGTAGCGAACAGCGCCGAAACCGCAAGGGTCGGCAAAAAAGCAGAAAATCTGCGTTCCATTGTAACTCCTTTTTCCCTAAAACTCAAAACACTCAAGGTTAAACATAAGTTGTTTTGTGTTTGTTGGAAAGACATCTCGTGCTTTTGTGTTGTAATAAATTGTAAAGAAATGGCCGTTTTTGACAAGAATCTCAAAAAAGCGTGTAAAAAAAGAAGAGACCCCGCGGTTTCCCGCGGAGTCTCTGGTGTTTTTAAGGAGTACGATGAAAGGAGAAAATCATTTTTTGCGGCGACTTGATGGTTCGCCGCGGGACCATTGCGGCTTGCCCGTTAGGCGACCGTCAGCTTGCGGGCTGCTGCCTGCTGCTTCTTGGTGAGAGTGAAGGCGAGCACGCCGTTTTCCAGGGCGACCTTGATGTTGTCCACGTCAATGTCGTCGGCCAGGCGGAAGCTGCGTTCGTAAGTCACCTTGCCATCCTTGCGTTCACGGGTGGCCTTTACGGTCACGATGTTCTTTTCCACCTGGATGTCGATGTCTTCCTTCTTGACGCCCGGCAGTTCCACTTCAAGCATGAAGCCGTTTTCGATTTCGTAGTATTCGGCCTTGGGAGTGTAATTGCATTCGCCCTGGGCGTTGGCGGCGTTCAAGCTGTCCAGGAAGTTCTGGATGCCATAGAAAGCGGTGGGGATTACGTTTGCGTTCATCATGATATTTACCTCTTTTTAATTTTGTCGGCCCTCGGCGTTCGCCGTTGGAGTCTTTTTTGTTTTACCCCCTCCCTTATGCAAATGCTGTGCCAATTTTTTTGTTTCTCGATGAAAAAAACTTTAATCCGTTAATTTTTTGTTTTTTTAGGGTTTTTAAGGCGATTTTGGCATTCTCCGGCGCCTGCCCAGTTCATAAAGAAACGCGACATGTTTCACTGGTGATACATAGAGAATTTCATTATTAGACGTGCAAAAATGTTTCCTTGCTTTTCTACATTATCAATTACCAATCCTTAATTTTCAATTAATATCATGCCAAGGAATTTGTACGAAGGAAGCATTATCAAGAATATCGGGATTTTTTCCATCCCGTTTCTGATTTCCAATTTTCTACAGACCCTCTATGGCATGGCCGACCTTTTTATTGTAGGTCAGTATACGGATGCCGCAGGCATTACTGCTGTAGCCGTGGGCAGCCAGGTGATGCACTTTGTAACGGTCATCCTGGTCGGCCTTACCATGGGCACCACGGTCCTCATCAGTCAGGCTGTAGGTGGCAAGTGTCATGGGGAGATTTCCCGCATTCTTGGAACGACGACAGTTCTTTTCGCAGTCGTTTCTGTTATGATGATGGCTGTTCTTCTGGCCTTGTGTCCCCAGGTCGTTTCCCTCTTATCTACGCCGAAGGAAGCTGTCAACGATACGGTCAACTACCTGATCATATGCTTCTGCGGGATTCCTTTCATTACGGCCTATAACGTCATTGCTGCTGCCTTCCGTGGTCTTGGGGATACCAAGAGCCCCATGTATTTCGTGACGGTTGCTTGTGTCCTGAATATTGCCTTGGACTATGTCTTTATAGGCGGTCTACAGATGGGGGCATCCGGTGCGGCAGTTGCTACCATCGTGGCTCAGACTTTTAGCGTGGGGCTGTCCCTCTGGGCAATCAAGTTCTCCAAGCGGGTGAACTTTGGCGTGTCCCTCTCCCGTCAGGATCTTAAGCTGGACAAGCCTCTCTTGAAATCCCTGGCGAAGATCGGCGTGCCCATCGCCTGCCAGGAAGGCTTCATCCAGGTTTCCTTCCTGTTCATCACCCTCATCGCCAATTCCCGCGGTCTCGAAATCGCAGCCGCGGTCGGCGTGGTGGAAAAGATCATCTGCTTCCTGTTCCTGGTTCCTTCCGCCATGCTTTCCTCGGTATCGGCCATCAGCGCCCAGAACATCGGGGCGGGCCATTACGATCGGGCCCGCCAGACGCTTTACTGCGGTATGGCTATTGCAGGCGCCTTCGGCCTAGCATGCGGAATCCTGTTCCAGTTTATCTCCGAGCCAGTTCTTGCCTTGTTTACCGAGGACGCAAAGGTCATCGCCTTTGGAACGCAGTACCTGCATGCCTATGTTTTTGACTGCATGGTGGCTGGTCTTCATTTCTGCTTTAGCGGATATTTCTGCGCCTGTGGGCTCTCCATTGTTTCGTTTATCCACAATGCGGTGTCTATCGTGACTCTCCGTGTCCCTGGAGCCTATCTCGCCGCCATCTGGTATCCCGATACCCTTTTCCCCATGGGCATTGCAACACTTTCTGGGTCCTTCCTTTCGGTAGTCATTTGCGTCGTTGTTTACCTCGTCATTGAACGCCGCAGAATAAAATCCTAGGATGAAATCCTGGGACACAAATCCTAGGATCCCATAATCCAATTGGGAATATCCCTTGGGCCTAAATACATGGAATAAAAATATCCTATAGTGGCGGGTCGGATTAATTTTACTTAAAAAAGGGTTATATTTATGATACACCTATCTTTGATAGGTGGCGTTTTTCTGTGTGGAGTTGATCGTGTCCGTTTTCTTTTTGGAATACGCCGTAGCGTCGGTTGTTTTTGCAGTTTTAGACATCCTTCTTGGGATAATGTGCCTTAAAAAGAAGAATGCTCTTGGAAAGGCTCTTAGCGGAACCTGCTTTTGCTGCGCGGTTGTAGACCTGGCTTACCTTGTAAGCGCTAGTTGCGATAGTTATTTCCTGTTTTCGTGCATGTCCAGTATCTACTTCGTTTCTGTAGATATAATGCTTCTCTGCCTGGTCATGTTTGTAACTCGCTTCTGCAAATTAAAGAATACTAAAGCGGCTCGATTCCATGCTAAGTTGGCTCATTTCTACGTCCTTGTTGAGATTATCCTTTTT
This sequence comes from Fibrobacter sp., assembly GCA_024398965.1. Taxonomy (NCBI): domain Bacteria; kingdom Pseudomonadati; phylum Fibrobacterota; class Fibrobacteria; order Fibrobacterales; family Fibrobacteraceae; genus Fibrobacter; species Fibrobacter sp. Next base: position 88,261 of record JAKSIF010000006.1, read on the forward strand.
GCAATCAATCCCTTCTTTGAATTTGTCATAGGCTATGTTCCTCGTGATACGGAATTTGCGAAGTTCGGCTATGACATGCACTTCTTCTTCTATGTTCACTTGGTATTCTGCTATGCCATGGTGGCTACCACGGTGTATTACCTGTGCGATAGGTTGATTAGAGTCCCCTTGGAATACAAGCGCCAGTACTTGTATGCCCTGTTAGGATTGGTTGCCATCGTTTCCATCAACGGCGTGTTCCTGTTCCTGCCGGGGCTTTCTCTCTACAATTTCCTTGACTATTCCATCCTTGGTTACAGTCTGGCTGCCTATGCCTTCTACTGGTCCTGTTTCCAGTATTCCACCAAGGGCATGATGGACCTGTTCAAGACAAGCATGTTTGAATTCCTGGATCAGGGGCTGATTCTGTTTGATTACAGTGGCAAACTGATTGTCTGCAATGACATGGCCAAACATCTTTGGTCTAAAATCCAGTTGGATGAATCCCTGCAGATGCAAGATTTTATGAAGCAGTGTAACATTGATGTTGCGCCGGGAATTGAAACCAGTGTGATGCAGTGCTACGTGGAAAATGATGGCGAAAATAAGCCGTTGCGTTGTGAGTTTCGAACGCTGAAGAATAAGCGTGACCGTATATTGGGCCGTCTGTTCATGTTCAGTAATGCGATGCTGGTGACGGACCCCTTGACTGGTTTCCACAACTGGGAAGACTACTGTTTCCATGTCGCCGAGGATACAAGACAGAAAAAGACGAAGCCGGATTTGGTTTTTGTCGCCTGTGATATCATGGGCTTGTCCCTTTTGAATAGTTCCAAGGGTCGTCATATGGGAGACCAAAAGATCAAGACCCTTGCAGATTTGTTCAGAAAACATTTTCCTAGGAATGCCTATTTCGTTCGCGGCCAGGATGCATGCTTTATCTTGTCCCATGTATCAAATAATGAATCCGTTGTTGCAGAGGAACTGGAAAAGATCAAGGCTGAATTTGACATGCCTATCCAGTATTCCTTGGACTTGCTGAAGGCTGAAGACTTTGACATGATGGGCTGTATTGAATCCGTGCTCAAGGGCTTGAAACAGAAGAAGCTTTTGAACAAGAATTCCAGCCATTCCGTGATTTTGAATTCCCTGGTTCAGGCTCTCCAGGAATGCGATGCCGATACCGAGGAACATGTTCGCAGAACCCAGCTTATGGGTGCTGAACTGGGCAAGCGTATCGGATTGTCCGATGTGCAGCAAAGTGATCTTTCCCTTCTTTGCCTTCTTCACGATATCGGTAAGATTGGTGTGCCTCTTGAGATTTTGAATAAGCCTGGTAAGTTGACTGCGGATGAATGGCAGGTTCTTAGGTCCCATGCTACCAAGGGCTACCAGATTGCGAAGAGTTCTACGGAACTGTGCGGCATTGCCGAAATGATTTTACATCATCACGAACGATGGGACGGTGCTGGCTATCCGGATGGCTTGAGTAAGGAATCCATTCCTTTGCTTTCCCGCGTGATTGCCGTGGTGGATGCCTATGATGCCATGGTGAATGACCGCTCCTATCGACCCGCCTTGCCTAAGGATGTGGTCATTAATGAATTGAAACGTTGCGCAGGTTCACAGTTCGATCCCGGTATTGTCTCGGAGTTTATTCAGCTTGTTGAATCCCTGCCTCAGAGGGCTGCGTCGAATGCAGAGGCTAAGCATATTGAAGAAACGACGTCCCTGGTTCGTGAAGAATTGGATCAAGGGGTGACGAATGCTTCTTTCCATGCAGTCCATAAGCTGCAGTTCTCTCGTTACATTGTCGATGAGCAGTTTAATATTATTTCTGTGGATAAGGCCTTTGAAGAATTGACTGGCTTTACCCAGGAAGATGTTACCAATAGTCACATGAACCACATGGATCTTATTCCTAAGGAAGACCGTACAGAATACCTGGGACTTGTGATGGAGGAAACGTCAAAGAATCCCCAGGCATTCTTTGAACACCGTTTGATCCGTAAGGACGGTTCCATTATCTATGTGTTCTGCATGGGTCGTCAGTTCTTTGATTCCGCCGTCCGTGCGGGCCGATCCGAAATCGTTGTGACTGACGCGGCAAGTACTTACAGCCTTCGCGTTATTGCTGACGTGGAACGTAGCAAGGCCAAGCGTCGTGAAGCTGAATGGGAAAATGCCTTCCGTAAGGATTCCCTGACGGGAGTGTTGACTCGTGCCGCCTTCAAGAACGATACCGAGTTCAAACTGCTTGAAGGCAAGAGCAAGGTGATGCTCTTGATGGTGGACGTAGACCACTTCAAGGAATACAACGACTCCTATGGCCATATTGCGGGTGACGAGTTCCTGACCCTTGTGGGGCAGACGCTTCTATCCTGCTTGCGTCACGATGACATTGCCGGACGTATGGGCGGTGACGAGTTTGCCGCAGCACTGTTCTTCAAGAAATCCTGTACCGACGAGTTCATGTATGAACGAGCCCAGCAGATCTTCGATAAGATCAACATGATGCTTGCCATGAACCCGAAGTCCACAAGTCTTTCTATGGGTGCGGTTATCGCCAACGGCAACATGGATTCCTTCAATGAGCTTTACGAGTGCGCCGATGGTCGCCTGTACAAGTCCAAGGAAAATGGTCGTTCCAGACTGTCTGTCAACTAGATGAAGTAGGGTGCTGGATTAGTCCAGCTTGCCTTGGTAAAGGTCCAGCAGCTTGCGGGCCAGAAGGCTTGTATACTTGGCGTTGGTCAAGTTAATCTGGGCGTTTTCCAGATTGTTCTTCTGAGAAAGAAAATCGGTGTAGGTGAGGGCGCCTGCGTTGCGCTGTTCCTCGGCGACTGCCAGGGCCTCCGTATCGGCCTTTACCTGGAGCAGGGCGGCTTTCCACTGCATGTCTGCACTCATGGCGTTCAGGTAGAGTTTTTCCAGATTGTTTTCCAGATTCTTGGAGGATTCTTGCAGGGTCAGCTGGGAAGTGGCCTCGTTGACCTGGGCCTGCAGTACCTTGTTCTCGGTAGAACCGTTATCGATAATGGGAATGTTTACGTTCAGCGAGAGGGAGTTCTGCCATCCGTCCTTCAGCTGTCTTCCGTAATGGTCGGATTCAAAACCTGTGAAGCCTGTGGAGGAGTTGGCTCCCAGGGTTACGGTGATGGAACTGTTCTTGCCGGCTACCTCGGTATTCTTCTTGGCTGCCTTTACGGAAACGCTGTCGGACTTCAATCCCGGATTTGCACTGCGGGCGTCTGCCATCAGCTGGTCGAAGGCGGGCAGTGGTTCCAGGGAGTCGGGGGAGGCGATTGCCGTTTCCAGCGCGGCGATTTCAAAGTCTTCCTTGGCGTCCAGTTCCAGGAGCTGACGCAGGGTGGTCTTGGCGGTGCTTACGTTCAGCTGGGCGGAGAGCTGTGCCGCCTGCTTCTGCAGAACGTTGGACTGGGACTGGGTCAGGTCCTTCAAGGTGATGGAGCCTGCTTCAAGAAGCTTTTCGTAGTTTTCGAATTCCGCCTGGGAAAGTTCTACGGAGGCGTTTGCGGTTCGGAGCTTTTCCTGTGCGGCCAGCAGATTCATGTAGGCGTTCAGGACGCTTTCCTGGATGGATCGTTCTGTTTGCCTGGTGGCTAACTGCACGGCTTCCCTGTTCAGCTGGCTTGCCTCGGTATTCAGACTGGTTGCTCCGCCGTCCCACAGGGTGTAGGAACCGGAGATGCCTACGTTAAAGCGGTAGTGGTCTTGCGGGTGGGCAGCCAGCGGGTGGTCGTAGATGGTATTGCCGATCTGGGCGCTCAAGGTAGGGGAGTTGCCGGTCCTTGCCTGCTTAACGGAAATCTCGGCGGACTGTTCCCTCAGTCTGGCGTTTTCCAGCTGGAGGCTGGCCTTTTTGGCCTGGGCCAGGCACTGTTCCAGAGTCCAGGGCCCGTCAGCCCACAAAGTGGTGCTGCTGGCCATGATGGCCAGACCAAAAAGTCCGGAAATGAGGGCTCTGTTTTTATTCATGTTCTTTAGATGCCTAGTCCGCGGGGCTGGTTGCCTGTACCGCTAAAATTCGTTTGGACGTAAAATAGAAAAAGCAATGGCAACAAAAAAAGCCCCGACTGAGTGTCGGAGCTTTTTTAAGTGGACGGTACTGGATTTGAACCAGTGACCTCTGCCGTGTGAAAGCAGCGCTCTAAACCAACTGAGCTAACCGTCCGAAGCGAGAGCAAATATAGAAAGGGGAAGAGTCCTTGTCAAGGGACGCGACGCTCGCCTTATAGGTATTTGTCTTCGGCGGCCTTCAGGATGGTGAGGAATTCGGCCGGGGTCTTGGATGCAATCAGGTCCCTACGAACGCCGCCATCGGCCAGCAGGCGGCTGACGGAGGACAGAGCCTTCAGGTGAGGACCCACGGTGTTGCCCGGGCTTACGATAAGGATGATGAGGTAGACGGGTTCGCCATCGAAGGAGGCAAAGTCCAAGCCGTTTTCGATGGTTGCTGCAACCATGCACATACGGTCTACGTAGTCAATCTTGGCATGGGGGACAGCGAGGCCGCATCCGATACCGGTGGAACGGCTCTGTTCGCGGTTCCATACGGCGTCAAAGATTTCGGCACGGTGATCCAGCTTGTAGGCACTGCAAAGAGTATCTACCAGTTCGTTTAAGATTGCTTCCTTGGTCGTACTAGCGGAGTTGATCAAGATGCAATTGTCCACAAACCTTTCAGAAAGACGCATAAAATATCCTTTTGATAACTACTAAACGAATATGTAGCAAAAAATTCGGTTTTGGGGAGGGGTTCTTCCCCGATGTATTAGAAAAGTATCAAAAAACCTTAAAATTTGCTCAAAAAAGCCGATAATTCCATTTTGGAGTTAATCTGTTCCCACTGGTCCAGGGCTTTTTTCATGGTGCAGACGTCGATTTGACCGGGGGCGGCGGCACGTCCGATGGCTCCGTAGGTCAGGTTTGCCCCTTCCTTCAGGGACCAGAGGCGGCTGACCTTGCCGGTTTCGCCCATGCCGAAGGCGGCAAACATCTTGAAGTGCTTGGACTGCTTCTTGATGAACTTGTACAGCCTGTCGCAGTCGTCGTCGGTGTTGCTCATGGCGGCGATTTTCAGACCGGGGGCGCCGAAGCGTTTTACGTCCTTGGCGAAGGCATCCAGCTCTGCATCTCCCGGCACCCGGGTGAAGTTGTGCTCGGAGACTACAATCTGCACTCCGCGGACTGCCGCAAGCTTGTTAAGTTGTTCGTAATCGGTCAGGTAGTCTCTTTCAAGGTCGAGCCATTGGGGAACTTCCTTTGCCTTGAGGATCTTTTCCCACAGGGGCATGCGTTCTACGGCGCGGCTGCTTTCGAAGGTTCCGCCGTCGTGCTTGAGACGGATAGTTCCTACCTGCAGCTGGTTCGGGCAGATTCTGCGGACGCGTTCGGAAAGTTCAGGCCAAAGCTTGGTATCGAAGAAATCGTAGCGGATTTCCAGGGCGTTGCAGCTGTCGAGATCGAGACGCACGGGGTGCATGCTGTCCTTTTCTGCTGCCTCAAGAACTTCGGGGCCGATAAGGCCGACAAGATATTTTTCGTTCATGAAGGGAAAGATAACAATTAACAATGAACAATTAACAATTAACAATTAACAATGAAGGATGAAAAATGGGTGGGGTTTTCTGGCGTCATTCTGACCCTGTAAGGGGAAGAATCCAGGGATGGGAAAATGAATAGTGAAGGATGGTGGGATAAAGTGGAATATTCAATGGATGGTTGTCAAATATTCTGTTCATTACGATAAAGTACGTGGAATGGCCTTGTCGGTGGCGTGAATTGCCTATGTGGCAGGCTGTTTTTACTAAATTGGCAGTGAACAAGATAAAGGATTATTTTATGGCTGATTGCAAAGACAAGAAAGAAGCCCAGACTCCGGATATGATGAAGAAGGCCGAGGAATACCTGGCCGAAAACCGCCGTATTTTCCTTTGGGGCGGTGTGGATGACGAAAGTGCCGAACGTATCGTGAAGCAGCTTCTGTATCTGGATTCCCTGAGCCACGACGATATTACCCTTTACATCAACAGCCCCGGTGGTGTCATTTCCAGCGGTCTTGCCATTTACGACTGCATGAACGCCATCAAGAGCGATGTGGCTACGGTTTGCTGTGGCCAGGCAGCCTCCATGGGCGCCGTACTTTTGACCTCTGGTGCCAAGGGCAAGCGTTACGCATGGCCCAATGCACGCATCATGATTCATCAGCCCTTGATTCACGGCGAAATCGTGGCTCCTGCCAGCGATATCCAGATTCAGGCTGAGGAAATGCTCCGCATCCGTAACATTACGGGCAAGATCCTTGCTGAAACTTCTGGCCACACCATGGAAGAAATCGACCGCGATACGGAACGCGACAACTTCATGAGTGCCGAAGAAGCCAAGAAGTACGGCCTGGTGGATATTGTAGAAAGTAAGCTTTAATATGGTCGCCGGGGCGCACCTGTTGTGGCCCGAGTGGCGAAGAACTGGCGAGAACGATAATGGGATTTTTTTCTGCGATTAAGAGTGGCCTTGCAAAGACCCGCGACGCCCTGATGGGGGAACTCAAGGGTATTGTTGGTGCTGGCAAGATTACGGACGAAACTCTGGAAGAACTGGAGGAACACCTGATCAAGGCTGACGTGGGTGTGGAAGCCGCGTTCCTTTTGACGGACGCCCTCCGCGAAAGCGCCTTGGGCAAGTCCCTTACCACAGAGCAGGTCCTTGACATTATGCGTAACGAGGCTGAGCGCCTGCTGAAGGATCCTCCTCCCTTTGAACTTAAGGGCAAGCCCCACGTTATCCTGGTGATTGGCGTTAATGGCGCCGGAAAGACTACCACCATCGGTAAGCTTGCTGCCCGCCTTATTGGCGAAGGCAAGAAGGTCATGATTGCCGCCTGCGATACTTTCCGTGCGGCTGCCATCGACCAGTTGGAAACCTGGGCTGAACGTTCCGGGGCGGAATTCGTGAAGCATCAGGAAGGCTCCGACCCGGCTGCTGTCGCCTTTGACGCTTGCCAGGCCGCCACTGCCCGCGGTTGCGACGTTGTGCTGATCGATACCGCAGGTCGCCTGCATAACAAGGACTACCTGATGGAAGAACTGAAGAAGATCGTCCGCGTCATCAAGAAGGTGAATCCGGATCTTCCTCACGACATGTGGCTTGTCATTGACGGCAACACCGGACAGAATACCATCAACCAGACCAAGATCTTTAACCAGAGCTTCCCGCTGACGGGTCTCGTGGTGACCAAGCTGGATGGTACCGCCCGTGGTGGCGCCGTGCTTTCCATTGCCAGCTCCCTGCAGATTCCTATCCGCTGGATTGGCATGGGTGAACGCATCGATCAGCTGGTTCCCTTCAGTAAGGCTGAATACGTCGAAGGTCTCTTCGAAAACGCTTTGGAAGAAAAGTAAGGAAGATGACCGCCGGCAAAGTAGACATCAAGGCTGTTTTCGCCAACGGAATCAAGGGAGGGCGCCTGCTCGCCCTTTCTTTCGTTTTGATGTCCGCATTTTTCATTGCCGGCTGTTCCAACGAGGTTACCGCAGATGCAAGATTTGTTGATGCCTTTATTGATCTGCGTACTGCGGAAATCGCCTATGGAACAACGTCTCCCACGGCCCGCCTTGCCCGTCACGAGATTCTCAAGAAGTACGGGTACACTCGGGAGGAGTTCCTTGCCCAGGCTCAGTCCGTTCTTGACGACGAGCGAATGTGGGTGCCTTTCCAGAGGGCTGTGAACGCGGGTCTGGATTCCCTTCTGGCAGATAAGAAACAAGCTCAGCCAGGCGAACCTGCTGTCAAGAAAGGCCCTGGCCCCGGAAATCCCGGTATGAGGGCGGGCATGCACCAGGTTCCTGCTCGTAAGGGAGGTGTTGAGTAATGTTCTCCAATATGTCTAGAACCCCGGTTCTGTTTGTCTTGATCCTGTTGTGTAGTCATCTTGCTTTTGCTGGCAATGATGCCTCTGCAAAAAATCCCGGTGAGAAAGTTCCCCGTCGGCTGGTAAAGTGGATGGGGTATAACGAGGCCTTGGAAAAGGCAAAGACCGCCCCCCGCCTGATTTTCGTGGATATGTACGCGGACTGGTGCGTTCCTTGCCGCATCATGGACAAGAACGTTTATTCCGATCCTACGGTCGCCTCTATCTTGAACACGCGTTTCTACGCTGTCAAGCTAGATGCGGATTCCCAGGATTCCATTGTGTGCGATGGCATCAAGAATACGGTTCAGCGCTGTTACTTTGACGTGTGGGAATTGCACGCGCTTCCTGCCTTTGTGCTGGTGGCACCCAAGGGCATGAGTATCCTTACGGTAACGGATTCCATGTCGCCCCAGGAACTGCAGTATATGCTTTACCAGTTTTTAGAGAAAGAAAAGGAGTGGATGTCTCGATGAGTGAAGAATTCCTCTTTTATGTTCAGATCGTGTTTTGGGTTTCCCTGCTGTTGGTACTTCACTGTTACCTGCTGTTCACGGTGACGCTTCCCTTTGTCAGTGAATTGTTCAAACGCCGCAGGGAGGTGAACAAGGATTTTGAAGAACTGCCTACGGTTTCAATCCTGATTTCCGCTTATAACGAAGAAGCGGTTATTGAACGTAAGATTCACAACATCCTTGAAATCGACTATCCCAAGGATAAACTGGAAGTGCTGATTGGCGACGATGGTTCTGCTGACCGTACGGCGGAAATTGTGGCGCGCTATGCAGACCAGGGCATCACCTTGGTGAAGGCTCCCAAGAACGCGGGCAAGGCTGCCATGCTGAATCGCCTGAATGGTATCGCCAAGAATGAAATTCTTTTGCTGTGCGACGCCAACACCATGTTCTTCCCCAACGTTGTTCGCAAGCTGGTGCAGCCCTTTGTTGACGAAAAGATGGGTTGCGTCTGTGGCCACTTGATTCTTTCTGACAAGAGTGGAAGTGTCCTTGGTCGTGGAGAAAGTTCCTACTGGGATCTTGAATCTGAAATCAAGAAGTTCGAGGGTGCCCTGGATCGCCTTGTGGGTGGCAATGGTGCTCTCTATGCGATTCGTCGCAAGCTTTATACGGAGCTTCCGGTCAAGAAAAGCGTCATGGATGACTTCTTCATTGCAACGAAGGTTCTGCAGAAGGGCTATCACTGCACCTTTGTTGATAGTGCCATCGGAACGGAACAGACATCCAAGGAATCTAGCGGTGAGTTCCGTCGCAAGGTCCGCATTGGTCGAGCAAATTTCAACTTCCTGTTCTCCTATCTGCCGTTATTGAACCCTCTTCGTCCCTTGACCGCCTACTTGTTTTTTTCCCACAAGATTTTGCGTTGGTTCTCTCCTCATATTTTGATCTTGCTTTATGTTGCCAGTGCTCTTCTTTTGACCTCCGGTTTGGTGTACCAGGTTTTCTTTGGACTGATGACGCTAGGACTGCTGGTTGCCTTGACTAGAGTTGTTCCCAGCGCCTACTACTTCCTGTTGATGAATTATGCCATGCTGAAGGGTTTCTTCCTGGCCTTTACTCCCGAAAAGAGTGGCGGTTGGGCTCGAGAGGCTCGTGGTGATGATGAGGCCTAGGCAGGAGGATTTTATAATGAAGCGACTGGTTGCTACTCTGATTTTTGTTGTTGCCGCTGTGGCCGGACTGTCGGTTCCTGCCCGCGCCTTTACCATGGATGTCCAGGGCGGTGTGGTGAATCATGTGGGGCACTTGACGAATTTCAACTTGAACGTCTACGGGCATTACTGGTTCCCCATAGACCAGATGCTTTTTGTCGGTGTCGGTTCCGGTTATCAGGAAATCGATAACGTGGGGCTTATTCCGGTAAGTGCCAGCGCCTGGATTCGCTTGCCTATCGGTAGCCAGACCTTGCCTGTCGCGACGGGCGACTGGGGTTATCTCTTTGGCGAAGACAATCAAATGTTCTGGCGAGTGGGCGGTGGCTTTGACATCAAGAACGGGGACTACTCTTCCATCATGCTGATGGGCGGTTACCAGTTCTTGGATCATGATGGTCGCGGTTACGTGTACCTACAGGCTGGTATCCTGGTTGAAATCTAGCTGTTGAAATTAGATGAACAACGGTGGCTTTGCCACAAAATGAAAATTTGCTGCAAAATGAAAAAGCGCGGATGCATTCCGCGCTTTTCTGTATTTATTCATTGCCTTAGCGGTTACTGAAGGCTCGCTACTCATAGCGTAGCGGGCTCATAGCTATTAGCCCTTGGCCAGCAGGTTCATCAGTTCGCTGTCCAGACGGTCGGCGTTGTTGTACTGGGCAAGAGAGTTATGGAGGGATTCGCCCTTGGAGACGATACCGAAGTCCAGGTTCTTGTAGTTCCAGTAGCTGTAGCCAACGTCTGCGTCACGGAGGATTTCCATGAAGTCGCGCATCCATGCCATCTGGTATTGACGGGGCACCTGAACGTACACGCCGAATTCGTTACATGCAACGGGCAGGTCGTACTTGGCGCGGAAATCCAGAGCGTTCTGGATGCTTGCCTGGAGGCGGGCCTTGTCCCACTTGCCGAATTCCACATCGAGACGGGTAGTGGCACCAGCTTCGGGGGCGGCGTAGTCGCCGGGCCAGGGGCGTTCGATCTTGAAGAAGGGATCGTTAATCCATGCGGCACCCTGATGAGTGAAGGTCACCGGAGTGTAAGTATGGAAACTGTAGATGGCGTTATCGTCATCCATCGGAGTAAGGGACTCGAACTCACGGGCACTGTTCCACTTGTTGCTACCCACCACGATGGTGTTCTTGGGTGCGTGCTTGCGGATAGTCCAGAAAATTTCGTCTTTTACTTTGTCCCAAATCTTGGAGTCGCTGCAGGAGGGTTCGTTCAACAGTTCCATCATCACGCGGGATTCGCCACTGTAGCGTTCGGCCATGTAGGCCCACACCTTGTTGGTGTCCTTGCGGGCTTCGGCGCTGGTAAAGAAAGCCTGTTCCTCGGAGCATCCCAGATGGAAGTCGTGGCCCGGGCATTTGTGCAAGTCCAGAATCACATCCAGGTCTGCAGCCTGGATTTCCTTCAATGCCTTGTCCAGGAGAGCGAAGACTTCTTCGTTAGGTTTAAGTTCCTTGCCGTCGAACACGTTGAAGTAGTCCACCGGCAGGCGAACGTGGTTGAACCCAGCCTCGCGGATGCGCTTGAAATCGCTTGCGTCAAGGAAGGTCTTGATGTGAGCGATGATCCCGGGGAAACCTACGGGATCTTTTTCCTGGATGCAGTCTACCTGACTGAACCAGCCACCCAAATTCACTCCGCGTAGTCTTTCTTTAATCATCTTGTCATCCCATTTGATTTGGGGAGCGGAATTGCCCCCGTGTTATAGACTTATTCGTTTACGATCTTAAGGTCTTCGTCGGCGATGTTCAAGCCCATGATGACTTCCATGTCGTCGGGCAGACCGTCAAAATCAACAACCAAGCCAACTTTCTTATCGTCGTCCTTCTGCTTTTCGAACAGCACGACGTCGTAAATCTTCATTTGCACCACAGCTTCCTGGGTAACAGGAATTTCGAGAGTCATTCCCTTGCTGATGGGGCCTTCTACAATCTTGCCTTTAAATACCAGAGTTTTCTGGTCTTCACCTAGAGAGGTTTTCTTTACGTGAAATACAGCCATTATTCCTTAGCCATTATTTTTTGTTTTTCGTTTCAATTATCCTCTGCAGCCACAATTTGGCCACGAAGAAAAGTTAACTTTTTTACATGACTTTACGAGTTGGTCGAATCCCTTTTTTGGTCTGTGCGCCCTTTTTTCATGATTTTTTGGGCCGCGAATCCGAGTATCCCGATGTGGAGTTCGTCGATGGTCCGCCTAGCGTCCATTGCGTAGGCTTAAAAGACGGATCAATCCATCTTTCTCCGGCATCTTCCATCGCCTTTGCGCAAAAGCCCGGCTCCATGGTTTTGTCGCCGGATATCTGCACGTCCTGTTCCTTTGAGGTGAGGTCGGTGAAGCTTTTTTCCCGTTTGCCCATAGAGGAGTTGGGGGGCCGCCTTATTCGAATGACTGCCCAGAGCATGACTTCGGTGAACTTATTGAAGATTCTGCTGGAGCAACGTTACAGGGTTACGGCGGTTTATGAGGATGGCGCCTACAGGGAAGGCGACGACGCATGCCTCCTGATAGGTGACCAGGCTCTCGAAGAAAATGAACGTCACCGCTTTCCCTACAGTTACGATCTTGGCAGTCTTTGGCAGGAATGGCAGAAGGTTCCCTTTGTGTTTGGCGCCTGGCTTGTTTCCAAGAAGGCCCTGGATCCAGAATTGAAACCGATTCTTGATCGCTATCTGCAGGACACCAAGGCCAGTGTCGAGAAATTTCGTGCCAATCCCTCTGCAGCCTTGGATAAGTGGCTTGCCAGGTATCCGGTAAACCTGCCCCGTGCCGTGGTGGATGATTATTACAGCGCGCTGGACTATCGATTTACCGATGAGCGAAAGAAATCCCTGGAGTTGTTCTACAAATGTGCTTCTGTTCAGGGACTGATCGCAGAAGTTCCTGCCTTGGAATTTTTATAATGTGAAATAGGATTAGGGAAGTGAAGGGTTAAAATGGTTGAAGAAAAGATTCTTATCGTAGACGACAATGCGGAAGTCATTGCCGATACTACCAAGCTCTTGACCCAGGTGGGTTACAGCGTTCTTTCGTTTACCTCTGGTGAGGAAGCTCTGGAGTTTCTGGAAGAAAACCGCGTGGACCTGGTTCTGCTGGACATCAACATGCCTAGCCTGAATGGCTACGAGGTCTGTACCAGGATTCGCCAGCAGTATGCTCTGGATGATCTTCCGGTAATCTTCTTGACCAGCCGTGAGGATACGGACAGTGTGACCAAGGGATTCCAGGCTGGCGCTTCCGATTTTGTCAGCAAGAGCTCCATTTCGGATATCCTGCTTGCCCGCGTGAATGTCCATATTCGACTTTCCAGATCCCTTCGTAATTTGCGAGATATTTCCTTGACCGATGACATGACCGGCTGTTTCAACCGTCGCCATGGAATGTACTCTCTGCGGGAATGGTTCTCTAGGCATAAGCGTTACGGGAACCAGTTCGCCATGATCTACTTTGACCTGAATGGACTGAAGGCGGTGAATGACATTCACGGCCATCAGGCGGGAGACCTGTTGCTACGTTCCGTGGTGAACGCGGCCAAGGAAATCCTTCGCGAAACGGACCTGCTGTTCCGTATGGGCGGTGACGAGTTCATGGTGATTTGCCCCGAGACAGACAAGGCTGGTGCTTTTGCCTGCGTAGAACGTATGCAGAAGGCAATCGCCTCCATTACGATTGTAGACAAGAAGGTTTCTTTCGCCTATGGTATTGCCCACTCCTCCGAGGACTACAAGGAAGTGGATGACATGATGCACAGTGCAGACGTTTCTATGTATGAATGCAAGAAGAAGATGAAAAAGGTTAGAGGATAAAGTTTAAAGGGTAAAGAAAAAGCATCAGTGTGAAACTGGTGCTTTTTTGCTTTTTAAGGTTGATGTCGTCGCTATGTTCAGGTGCTTACAAGGCTGCGCGGACGGCGTCCAGCAACTCTGTTAGGCGGCGCTCGATTTCGTTCCAGTTGCCTTCGGCCATAAGCTTGGCACTGAAGATGCTTCCGCCAAAGGCCAGCAGGTTGGCTCCAGCCTTCAGGTAGTCGCCAGCGTTTTCCGCGTTCACGCCACTGCAGGCGAGGAGCGGAATGTCGCGGAAGGGGCCGCGAAGCGCCTTGATGTATTTCGGGCCGCCTACGCAATCCACTGGGAAAATCTTTACGGCGGTGGCGCCAAGGTCGTAGGCTTTCTGCACTTCGGTAGGAGTCAGGGCGCCTGGAATAATCGGTGTATTCTGAGCTGCGGCGGTTCGAATAATGTTGCTTCGGGTATTGGGCGTCACGATGAAACTGGCGCCTGCCAGCAAGGCTTTTTCGAGGTCTTTGTCGTGGCGGACGGTGCCTGCGCCGACGGCGATGTCGTAGGGCTTGCATGCATCGCGCAAGGCGGTGATGATTTCTGCAGCGCCATCGGTATTCATGGTGACTTCAATGGCCTTAAGGCCGCACTTGGCTGCAGTCTGCGCGCAAAGTTCCTCGGATCCCTTAGGGATGTCGCGGAGGATGCCGATAACTGGCATATCTTTTAAAAAATCAAGTAAATCCATGCCCTAAATATACAAGAAAAAATAGAAGGCGAAAACTATAAAAAGATGTTTTGACTTTATCCGTTTCCGAAGAGATGAATGCTTTACAGGAAATGAAAAATGCCGACGTTTTATCGCCGGCATTTTGATGTTTTTAAAGTATCGAGGTGCTTACTTCACCTTGAAAGCCTTGGAGGCAAGAACCTTGTTGCCAGAAACCAGCTTTGCAATAAGGGTTCCGCGCTTGGGAAGTTCCTCGAAGCGGACTTCGCCATAGGTGCCTTCGAAAGACCTGCTCATCAGCTGGTTGCCCAGCAGGTCGAAGATCTTGAGGGACTTTACGCCCTGGGCGTTAGTCTGGACAAAAAGACTTTGGCCGGTAACGAACATTTTGGCGCTTGCTGCAGGGACGGCAACCTTGATTGCTTCGGTGCTATCGATAGGCGTTTCGATGACGCGGTCTGCGGTTTCGTTTACAGGACCGTAACCCCACAGGAGTTTGCCCTTGCTACGAATGACGATATAGGGGGCGGCAGGGGCTTCCTGGTAGTCGCCCTGGTCCTTATCCCAAGTAGGGGCGCCTGCGTAGGCCGGCATATTCTTGTCTGCTTTGTGAATACCGAAACTCCAGCTCTTAGAAACATCATACTTGGCTGGTTCGCGTGATGTTTCGCATCCTTCACCCATGTTTACGCCTGAGCTTGTAGAAATGTCCATTCGTACACGACCTCCAGCCACTACGGAATCAAGTACGATGGGTAGGGCCCAGGTGTAGTTCTTTGTCGCTGAATCGTAAGAGTCTTCGACCTTTTGCAAGGACTTATTGCCGCGAATGGCATTTGTTATGGCCTTGTCATTGGGACACGGTTTGTTGAACCCGGCTTGGTCATAAGCCTGACAAATATTCAAATCAAACATGATGTTGCAACTGGAAACTTCCTCTTCGGGAGCCTCGAAATAGATGTACACCACCACACTATCCAGTTGTTCCAAGGTGTGGTTGATGAAGCCCACATTATATACGTCCATATCACCCCAAGCGTAGTGATACAATTCTGCCTGAATCATATCCATACTAAAGGGGGAAGCGTCAGTAGTTTTGCAATTGTCGCACTTCTTTTCGTAGTAGTCGTTGCCGCCATTGCTTAGAATGGTGAGAGAGGATGTAAGGACTGCGGATGCGTCAAGACAAACATCAGATATATGGTAATCCTCCCAACTCATGCTGGAAGGAACCATGGAATTCTTGCTGTTTGGGGGTGTGCCACCAAAAAGAGCTCCAACAGGGCGCACATACTTGTAATTCCAAGCAGGAGTGTTCTTGCCTTCGGGATTGGAAGCTCTATGGAATGGATGGTTGTCGTTCTTGTCACCCACGCCATAGACAAAGGAAATATCCCAGGGATTTACGCCCAGGAGGTAGTTCAGCTGGTTGATTCCCAATTGCATAAACTTACTGGAGTTCCAGTTCTGCTTACCACCTTCGGGTAGGTTTATTTCCTCAAGATCCTTGGTTACATCGGCATAGGCCAAAACATCAATAGTGTTTCCTACATAATAGCGGTTGTATAGCCAAGGTGATATCGAAGACATGTCGTACCACGTAGAACCATAGGAAAGATTACTTGCGAATCCTGTCATAGAGGGGACGGCTATGGAGGATGTTCCTGAGCTACTTAGGAACGTTAGGTTATTGGCGAGGTTGTATGCGACTTTTTCTGCATAAGACTGTCGGTTGTCTTCGCTGATTCCATACTTTGATGCAGTATCTTTGTCTTTCAGGAGTAGCTTGTAGAAACCGTAGAGGGCAAAAGTCGTAGAGTTGCTCCAGTCAGTCGTATGGATTTTTCTCATGCCGTCTCGGGTATGTGCCATCCAACCGCCATTAAAGAAGCCTGTAGTGCTTTCCTGCTGAACGCCAATGGTCTTGTCTTCTACGGCGTCATTCAGGTAGTTCATTTCCTTTGTTTTTTCGTAGGTTGCGTAATGGAGCGCGATTGCTGCAATGGCCAGCTTGTCATGGTAATAGGAACTACCCATATAGGCGGGAGATCCCCAGCCGGCGGCTTCCTTGTTGTACACGAACTTCTTGCCATTGTCGTAGGTGTCCTTGCCTAGAGCCAGAGACTTGGCGAAGTCGTACATCTTTTCGGCAACGGTAAGACAGCTGTCAGCAAAATCTTTATCGTACTTGGCGTACAGCTTTCCTACAATGGCAAGGCCTGCGGCAATTTCACCACCGACATTTGAACCGATTTCACCAAGGCGCAGGTCTCGCTCTGCAGAGCCTCCGCGACCAGTGACGGTCAAGGCATCCTGAGCTTCTGGGCGGCCCCACCAGCCATGATCGGAACCGAAATTGCCCACGGAAACGACCATGTTGTCTACGATACCCTTGGCGGCACGATAGGAATTGACAAAGAATGCTGCTCCATGGGCTGCTTCGCGAAGAACGTCGGGCACATCGTCTGTCTTTACAAAATCACCCTGGTTGTAGGCGTAATGGTCCACATCCTTTGCGGGATTGGTGGCGGACATTACGGCCAAAGTCATAAAGGCAAATGCCTGGGTCTGTGATTCCTTCAAATGGTCGCCGCAGTCGTACCAACCACCCTGTAAATCACCTGCCTTTAAGGTAAAGTCTGCTACCGCATCATCGCCTAGCACGACCTTGCCAGATCCATCCTTGGTGTGGCTGGGACCGTGGAACCAGGATTGGGAATTGCCGCTACGTTGGATGCCGAAGAATTTCAGGGAGGCGTCCTTCACCATGGTGTAGACGTCATCGCTTACAATGAAGGTACTGGAAATTTCGCTGCCCACCTTGATGCGCAGGCGCTTTTCAGTAGGGACTGACTGGGGAATGTTTCCTATCTGGATGATTCCTGTGGTTCCAGTAAAATCAATTTTGTAACGCCTCATGTCATTGCTTGCCGCGTTGGTACCTGCAATGATAGTCCAGTCGGAAGAAGTTTCTACTTCGCTGTTCTTAAAGGTTCCCGTGACCTTGGGGCTCAGGGATTTGCCCATTTCGTCAACCACTTCGAATTCTTCGGCGGAACCTACAAAGTAGAACTGGCGTTCAGTATCCTTCTTCAGGTAACCTGCCTGGTTTACGCGGATTGGGGAAATCTTGGTATTGATGGCGTCGAGATAGGCCTGGTCCAGGGTGTCGGGCATCAGGGCGCCAGCTTCAAAACTAGCAGGGGTCCTGGGGATATCGAGGACACCGATTTTTTTGGTAATGGTTGTGTCAAACTTGTCTATGACCTTGTCGTCCCAGGTCAGGGGCCATGTGGGGCGAATCAGGTCGTAGGGTGTGGTGGCGGCAACGGCTGCTGTTCCAGAGAGAGCTGCAATAGCAGTGGCTGCCATAAAATGGGTTGCTTTTTTATTACAAGACATATGATTTTCCTAACCAAATAACGTTATTTGGTTCCAATATAAAAAGATTGCTGGAATCTTACAAGCGTTTGTTACAAATATCTTGCAATGTTTGGTTTAAATGAAAATAAGAGTGGTATTATTCAAATCTCAATGCTTCGATAGGATCCAGTCGGCTGGCCTTTCGGGCGGGATACCATCCGAAGAAAACGCCTGTCATGAAGCAGACGCCAAAGCTGACCACGACGCTTGTCAGTGACACGCTCATGGGCCAGTTTAGAATGGACTTTACCGCCTGGGAGGCGCCGATGCCCAGGGCGATTCCGATGAGGCCGCCCAGCAGGCTGATGGCAACGGATTCAAAAAGGAACTGCAGGAGAATGTCGCGACCCCGGGCACCGATGGCCATGCGTAGCCCGATTTCCTTGGTGCGTTCCGTAACGGAGACATACATGATGTTCATGATGCCGATACCGCCAACAAACAAGCTGATGCCTGCAATTACCGTAAGGACTAAGGACAACATATCGGAAGTGTTGGTCATCATTGTGATCATTTCTTCCTGGGTGAAGATGCGGAAGGGGTCCGTAGGACGAGTCCATTGGCGGCGTTCCTTCAGGATGCCCATGATTTCTTCGGTAGCCTGTTCCGCATAGCCTTCGCCGATGGTGTTTGCAAAAATCTGGCGGATTTCCGTGGTGGCGTTAAAGCGTTTCATCACCGTCTGGTAGGGAGCGAAGATGACGTCGTCCTGGTCCTGCCCGAAGTCGCCGCCGCCCTTGCCTTTAAGGGTGCCGATGACTTTCAGCGGGATGCTCTTGTACCTGATGGTTTTTCCCAGAGGGTTGCCTTCGGGGAACAGGTTCTTGACAACGGTCTGTCCGATGACGCAGACTTTTGCCATACGGTCGGCGTTGTCGTCAAACATGACGCCTTCGTCGATTTCGTAATTACGGATTTTGAGATAGTCCGACGAAATGCCGCTAAGGGCCGTGGGGGAGTTGTTGTTCCCTGCAATGGCTTGCCCGCCGGCGGTAATCATGGGGGACACTGCATCGATGTACTGCGCCTCTTCCCGAAGGGCGATGACGTCGGCCTCTTCCAGGGAAACAGCCGATTCCGTCTGGACGCCGCCACGACGGTCCCGGTTCGGCATGATGATGATGGCGTTGGTGCCCATGGATGTCATCTGGTCCTTGATGGACTGCTTGGAGCCTTCGCCCATGGCCACCATGGCGATGACGGCTGCCACACCGATGACGATGCCTAACACCGAAAGGAAGGTCCGCATGCGGTTGCGGAACAAAGCCTTCAACGCAATTTTCATCAGGACAAACGGACTCATCAGGCACCCTCCCCGCGACGGACTTCGCCGGAGGCTTTGCTTGAATCTTCGTCGGCTCCGGAATCGTCGTCAAAAACTTCGGGCGGAGGCAGCGCCTCAAGGGCTGCGCGGGCGTCCGCCACGTTCTCGTTGATTACATCCTTTTTCAGGAGGCCGTCCCGTAGTGTAATAGTGCGTCCGCTGAAGGTGGCGATGTCCGGCTCGTGGGTCACGAAGGCGATGGTCTTTCCCTGGCGGTGCAGTTCCTGGAAGATCATCATGATTTCGTAACTGGTGCGGGTGTCCAGGTTTCCTGTGGCTTCGTCTGCGAGAATGATGACAGGGTCGTTGACAAGGGCGCGGGCGATGGCCACACGTTGCTGCTGACCGCCGGACATCTGGTTGGGCAGGTGGTTCATGCGGTCCTGAAGCCCCACCATTTCCAGGGCTTTTATGGCGCGTCGCCGGCGTTCCGAGGCGGATATCCTGGAATTATAAAGCAGGGGCAGTTCCACGTTCTCTAACGCGGTAGTGCGACTCAGCAAGTTGTAACTCTGAAAGACAAAACCCAGTTTCTGGTTACGAATGCGGGCAAGGGCGTCCCGCTTCAGCCTTTCGGTATGTTCCCCGTCCAAAATGTAGTGGCCGCTGGTAGGCTTGTCCATGCATCCAAGGATGTTCAGCATGGTGGACTTGCCGGACCCGCTGGTGCCCATGATCGTTACGAATTCTCCCTGGCGGATGTCAAAACTAACGCCTCGAAGGGCGTGGACGGTTTCGTCGCCCATTTTGAAGTCTCGCCGCAGGTTTTGTACCGATAGAATGGATTTTTCGCACATTATTGCAAAGTTAGATGTTTTTGATACTCAAAAAGTTGCGTTAAATCACAAAAAGGGGGTGGTGTTGAGAGAAAAGCAATGAAATATGGTGTATCAAGGATAGTGCGCCCCTTGAACTTTGTTACAAAAAAGCTACATTTCCCCGTCGAATGTACAAAAAATGGTCCGTATGGGTTTTGGATTCCATTTTTAAACGGATCATGAATTCTAGAGGAGATACAATGAAAAAAATCATTGGTATATCATTACTCGCTGGCGGTATGGCCTTTGCCCAGTCCGGGCTTATGGGTGGAACCTCCGGTATTCATCAGCACAACGCTTATACCCTTGGTCAGTGGGGTATCGAAGCCGGTACCGGTGGCGATGTGACCTTTGACTCCTGGTCCCATTCCCGTGGTGGCGAAGTTTACAAGAATGGTGGAAAGGACGTGTTCCATGACTTTTCCGGTTCTCTGGCTGGTAACGTTCACGGTGCTATCGGTCTTGCCGATTTCTTGGACATCGGTATGGCTCTGCCCCTTTACTATGACCACGCCAATGCCCACGGCATCCTGCCCGGCGGCGAAGGTGACCTTTGGAAGGCCTCCCGTGGTGACGTGGACATGTGGATGAAGATCAACCCCATTGGCGACGAACATACCCTGTTCGCCATGGCTGCTATTGTTGATTTGTATCTCCCCACTGGCGACAAGGGCGTAGGTGTCCGTCCCCGTCATGCCTGGTACTTGAATGAAGAAGGCGGCGAAACTCAGCCGTATTCCTCCGACGACCTGAACATTGGCGCTACCTTGGTGTTCACCTTGAACTTCTCCAACATGGGCGCTCCCATTATTTGGAATACCCACGCTGGTGTTGTCTATGCCAACGAAGGTACCTCCACCTTGGTCTATGGCACCGGTGTTAACTGGCTGGCCCTCTCCTGGATGGAAGTCTTTGCTGAATTCTCCGGCGAAATGCTGATCGAAGACGGTTACTATCCTCGCGATCCCAAGGATGACCCCATGCTCCTGACTCCGGGTCTTCGTTTCCACCTGCCGTGGAACATCGACTTCTCCATTGGTCTTGACGTGGCTGTCCGTGCTCTGCGTAACTTCGGTTACGACTACAAGGACGAAATGCATGAAATTGAAAACTACACCATCGGTTATACCGACAAGCATGGTACCAAGGTTCGCTACGGTTACGTTCCGACCCCGAACTATGCCGGTACTGCTAACCTGACCTGGCGCTTCGGTGGCAAGCTGAACCGCGACAGCGACAAGGATGGTGTTAAGGATGAACTGGATAAGTGCCCGCATACTCCGGAAGTTGCAACTGTGGACTCCGTTGGCTGCCCCATTGACTCCGATGGCGATGGCCTGATTGACGGTCTCGACAAGTGCCCCAAGACTCCGAAGGGTGCTGAAATCGATACTACTGGTTGCCCCATCGACTCTGACGGCGACGGCATCTTCGATGGCCTTGACCAGTGCGCTGACACCCCGAAGGATGTGATTGTTGATTCCACCGGTTGCGCTATGGATACCGATAAGGACGGCGTACCTGATGGCCATGACAAGTGCCCCAACACCTTGCCTGGTGCAGCTGTTGATTCTACCGGTTGCCCGGCCGACAGCGACAAGGATGGTGTAACCGACGCTCTCGATAGCTGTGCAGATACTCCGAACGGTGCTGCCGTTGACTCTGTTGGCTGCCCCATTGACAGCGACAAGGATGGCGTATTCGACGGTCTCGATATGTGCCCCAACACCAAGGAAGGTGCTAAGGTTGATGAACACGGTTGCGACAACGACGCTGATGGCGACGGTGTTGTAAACGAACTCGACAAGTGCCCCAACACTAAGGAAGGCGTTGCTGTTGACTCTACCGGCTGCCCCATGGATTCTGACAAGGATGGCGTTAAGGACGACGTAGACAAGTGCCCCAACACCAAGGAAGGCCTTGAAGTCGACGAAACCGGTTGCCCGCTTGACTTCGACAAGGACGGCGTGCCCGATGCATTCGACAAGTGCCCCAACACCAAGGAAGGCGTGCCTGTTGATTCTACCGGCTGCAGCGCTGATAAGGACAAGGATGGTGTACCTGATGGTCTCGACCAGTGCCCCAACACTCCGAAGAATGCTCCGGTAGACTCCGTTGGCTGCCCGCTTGACTCCGACAATGACGGCGTTCCTGACTACCAGGATAAGTGCCCCAACACCTTGGAAGGTGTGAAGATTGACGCTAAGGGCTGCCCGGTCAACAAGAAGGAAGACCTGGAACGCTTGAAGAAGGGCATTGAATTCGAAAGCGGTTCCGCTAAGCTGACCAAGTCCAGCTACGCAACCCTCGACGATATCATCAGCCTGATGAAGAAGATCGAATCTGCAAACCTGGAAGTTCAGGGCCATACCGATAACACCGGTTCTGCTGAAGGTAACAAGAAGCTTTCTCAGGAACGTGCCCAGGCTGTGGTTGACTACTTCACTCAGAACGGCATCGATGCTGAACGCGTCCGTGCAGTTGGCTTCGGTCAGGACAAGCCCATCGCCGACAACAAGACCAAGAAGGGTCGTGCTAAGAACCGTCGCGTGGAACTGATCCCGTTCCAGAAGTAATATCTAGCAAGTAGATCTTACGGATATAAAAAGTCCGCCTCCGGTTTCCGGGGGCGGTCTTTGTTTTTTACAGGTAATTTATTTGGATTTAAAAACCCATTTTTTATAAAGCGTAAAACTTGCAAGAACGTAAACAACGTTGGCGATGACATTTGCAAGATAGCTGGGCTTCATGAACTGGGAAGCGAATTCGGCAACAGGTTTGCACCATGGAGCGTTTGTCAGCAGGTAGACGGAACCTTCCAAGACAAGAAGATTTAGACCGTAGGCGCAGAGAAACACTATCAGGAATCGTGTCACCTCGGTACGTTTTTCATTGTTGCTTTTGAAGTTCCAGATGCGATTCATCAGATAGCTGTTGCATCCTCCGGCGATGAATCCAAGGAAGTTTGAAAGTTCCAGGTTCCAGTCCAGAAGCTGGTGTAGCACCCAGACTACCAGTAACGTAATCAGGGTGTTCATGATACCGATGAGATTGTATTTGACAAAGTGAAGCATCCCGCTGAAAATAACTATTTTCGTTGGTATGGACTGGATTGCATCTAAAAAGTGTACCGCGGCAGAGGCTGCGGAAATGGTTTCTAACGGAGATATTCTTGGTGTTTCCGGCTTTACCTTGGCGGGATATCCCAAGGAAGTGCCGACGGCCATAGCCGCCAGGGCGCAGCGCCTCCACGATGCCGGCGAGCCTTTCCAGGTGACGCTGTTTTCTGGTGCATCTACCGGTGATTCCTGCGATGGCGCCCTTGCCCGTGCGAATGCGGTCAGCTTCCGCGCGCCTTACCAGTCCAATCCCGCTTTGCGCAAGGCCATTAACGCGGGCTCCATCAAGTATATCGACGCCCACCTCGGCAAGATCGGCTTCTGGATTCGCACGGGCGCACTTCCTGCCCCGACGGTAGCCGTCATCGAAGTGACCGCCATACTTCCCGACGGACGAGTCTGCCTTTCGACCTCCGGCGGAAATTCCGTTTGTTTCTTGCAGACCGCACAAAAGATTATTCTTGAATTGAACACCCGCCTGGGTGACGCCTGTATCGGCATTCATGATTCTGCCTTGCCGGAGCTTCCGCCTCATGCTAGGCCCCTGCCTATCTATTCCGCAGGCGACCGCGTTGGCGAAGAGTTCGTGAAGATTGACCCCAGCAAGGTTGTTGCCATTGTAGAGTCCTCCCGCTTTGACGAGGTCACTCCCTTTGTGGAACCGGATGAAATCTCCATCAACATAGCCCAGCGCATTCTGGACTTTGTCCGTTTCGAGGAATCCAGGGGACGCCTGCCCAAGGGGCTTGCCTACCAGAGTGGTGTGGGCAAGGTGGCTAACGCAGTTCTCAGTGCCATGTCTGATGACGATCGCCTAAGCCAGATTGACCTGTATACCGAGGTAATCCAGGAGGCGGTTCTACCTTTGTTAAAGAAGGGGAAGCTTGGTGTAGCATCGGGCACAGCCCTTACTTTGTCTGAAAGTACCCAGAAGGAATTTGTCGCCAACTCCGCGGAGTGGAAAAAGCATTTGATCATCCGCCAGCAGGAAGCAAGCAACAGTACTGACGTTATCCGCCGTCTTGGGGTTATCTCCATGAATACAGCCCTGGAGATGGATATTCTTGGCAACGTGAACAGTTCCATGGTGGCAGGCTCTGCCATGATGAATGGCATTGGCGGTTCCGCGGACTTTTCCCGTAACTGTTTCCTAGGTTTCTTCATGACGCCTTCAGTTGCAAAGAACGGGGCGATCAGTTCCGTGGTGCCCTATGTAAGTCATGTGGACCATCCTGACCATGATACCATGATCTTCGTGACGGAACAGGGACTTGCCGACCTCCGTGGTCTTGCCGCCGAGGAACGAGCTAGACTTATCATCAAGAACTGCGCTCATCCCGACTACCGCGAACCTCTGACGGACTTCCTGGAATTCAGTCTTAAGCATGCCAAGGGCGTCCATATTCCGGCGGCCCTTTCCAAGGCTTTTGAAATGCACCAGAAGTTCCTGGAAACGGGTTCCATGAGATAGTTTGGACCAAAGGGTTCTTGCAGCGGTTGTCCAAGATTTCTATCTTGATTTGAAAATTTGTAGGGTGTTTTAATCCCGATATCCCTTTTAGCTAAGGAGCTTATATGGGCGGATTCTGTGGCGTTATTTCCAAGAAGGATTGTGTAACCGATCTTTTCTTTGGAACCGACTATCATTCTCACCTTGGAACCCATCGTGGTGGCTTGGCTGTTCTGAAGGCCGATGGCAACTTCCATCGTTCCATTCATAACATCCAGAATACCCCCTTCCGCAGCAAGTTCGAAAATGACTTGGCTACGTTCGCCGGTAATATCGGTCTGGGTGTGATTTCCGATACGGATCCTCAGCCCCTAGTGATGACCTGCAAGCATGGCACCTTCGCCCTGGTTACCGTAGGCCTTATTTCCAATATCGAAGACTTGAAGAACGAGCTGTTCCAGAACAACTGCATGCAGCTCCAGTATTCTACCACCAGCGGCATGGTTGGCCCTACCGAAGTGGTTTCCGCCCTTATCGCCACCCAGAACTCCATTGTAGAAGGTCTTACCTACGTACAGCAGAAGGTCAAGGGAAGTTGCTCCGTTCTTGTGATGGACAGCAACGGCAAGTTCTATGCATCCCGAGACAAGTGGGGCCGTACACCGATTATTGTCGGCAAGAAGGACGGTTCCGTCATCGCTGTGCAGGAAAGCTGCGCCCTTCCTAACTTGGGCTACGACCACGTTCGTGACTTGGGCCCCGGCGAAATCGCCGAACTCACTCCCGATGGAATCAACACTCTGGTTGAACCGGGCAAGAAGATGGCTATCTGCTCCTTCCTGTGGGTTTACTACGGCTATCCGGCTTCCAGCTACGAAGGTCGCAATGTGGAAATGACCCGCTACCGCTGCGGTTCCGCACTTGCCAAGCGCACTCCGACTGAAGCAGATGCCGCATGCGGCATCCCGGATTCGGGAACTTCCCACGCCCTGGGTTACGCTCACGAAGCCGGCATCAAGTTTGCCCGTCCCTTCGTCAAGTACACCCCGACCTGGGCACGATCCTTTATGCCTCAGGATCAGCGCCAGCGTGAACACGTTGCTTCCATGAAGCTGATTCCCATTCCGGGCCTTATCGATAACAAGCGCCTGGTGTTCTGCGACGATTCCATTGTCCGCGGTACCCAACTTGGTAAGCAGGCCGAAAAGCTCTATTCCATGGGCTGTAAGGAAACCCACATGCGTATCGCATGCCCCCCGCTGGTTTATCCCTGCAAGTTCATCAACTTCTCCCGTTCCAAGAGCGTGTACGACTTGATTACCCGCCGCTACATCCGCGAAAAGGAAGGCGAGAACGCCGATCTGGACAAGTACACCAACCCGGATTCTCCGGAATACAAGGAAATGGTGGACTACATCCGTCGTAACCTGAACCTTACCACTCTTGCCTTCCAGCGTATCGATGACCTGATCCAGGCTATCGGTCTTCCGGAAGACCAGCTCTGCACCTATTGCTGGACCGGTAAGGATTACGCAGAAACTGGCGATTGCTATCACAAGCCCTGTGAATGCTGCCACTGCGAGAACAAGGACTAACAGGTTCTTCCTAAGATCTTGAAGAACGGCTGGAAAGAGTGACTTTCCGGCCGTTTTTTTGTGTGTAATCAATTTTTTCGTTGGAAGCCCTGGTTGTGCTTTTTATATTAGTACCGATGTATCGTTTGTTTTTATTGACCATTGCTTTTGCTCTGTACGCTTGTGGAAGTGACTCTTCCAGTTCCAGCGACGAGAACGTAAACCAGGAACCTGGCCCCGGTTCCTCTGCTTCGGACGGAAATCCGTTCAATCCCTTTAATCCGGGTAATTCGAATAATCCTGGCGGTTCCAACGATCCTCTTGTGGAACCAGGGCCCGTTATTTCCGATGAGCCTGTCGTTGAAGACACAACCCTCGTGCAGGATGCAAATCAGCTTCCCAGCTGTACGGCGGCCAACGAAGGGGAGTCCTTCATGGTGGCTGCTGAGAATACATTGTATTTCTGCATTGACGGAGACTGGATGAACAATGTGGTTGAGTCCATTGGTGTTTCCTGCGAAGACGGTGTACTTATTCCCGGTGAAGTGGAGTACGTCGTTGGTGGGGAAAGCAACTTTGGGCTAGATTCCACGGGTGCCATGGTGTACCGTCGAGAAGGCGTTACGGTGGCTGGCCTGGCAGAAAAAGGTCCCTTCCGCTACGGTGCCTCAGTGACCATTACGGAACTTGACAGCATGCAGCGCATGGCTGATTCTCCGCGCATTCACAAGACCTGCATCACTTCTTCTAATGGAAGCTATACTGTAGATGATGTTAATCTGGTGTCACCCTATGTTCGCGTCGAGGCTTCCGGTTATTACAGAAGTGAACTGACTAGCGGTCTGTCTCCGGAACTTGTAACCCTAAAGAATATTACGGACCTGACTGAACGTGATTCCGTTAACGTGAATATCTTGACCCACATCGATGCGATTGTTGCATTCAGGCTGGTTGAGCAGGGTGGTTTTAATACGCCTATCCGTATGGTCAAGGAACAGTCCCTGAAGAAAGTCCTCTATGCCTTTGGTGTTAAGATCGATGGATTTAATGACGATATGTTTGCCCAGGGTCAAGGCGGTTTTGGGGGCTTTGGCGGCCCGGGTGCAGCGGCCGTATCCAAGGTCTCTGATGAAATCAATTTGTTTGATGGCGATGAATTCGCTGCCGCCCTTATGGCCATCTCCGTGATGTTACAGCGTCATGGCTCCGGTCAGGAAATGCTGCTGTTCGCAGATTCCATTGGCCAGAAAATCGCGGGAAGCGGAAACTGGGACGACTGGAATTCCAGGGCTCATCTTGCTGACTGGCTTATGGCCTTGGATCTTAGCGGCGGTTACGAAAAGATCCGTAAGAATGTTGCCGGCTGGGGCCTGGGCGAGGTTCCGGATTTCGAAAAGTACTTGCGCAAGTTCTGGACTAGCGAATACCAGTTCCCTCCTTGCAACGCTTCTAACGATGGCATGGTAAATCATATCGGCTATAGCCAGAGCGATTACTTTGGTTGTAATTATCAAGACACGACAAAGACGAGAGTTCGATTCACATGCGATGCAAGTCTTGGCCGCTGGCGTGCCGCTACCGATATCGAGAAGGATACGGTGGGACTTGGCGCGGATACTTCCAAGTATGATGGGGCTATCCGTCCGGGCGTTATCAACAGGGACAAGAGTTATATCTATGATGCGTCCAGGAATCAGTGGCGCCTTGCGACAGGTGACGACATCATGGACTTTATGGATGTGGAAGAGGTTTATAAGAGCCTTGCCGCCGACGAATCCGTGGTGTTTGTGCTTCGTCATGCTGAACGTACCAATGAGACGGGGTCCAAGGGCCATTTGACGGATAACGGCAAGGCCCAGGCGAAGGGTGTGGGTGCTAAGTTCAAGGGGGCGGGCTCCATGTATTTTGCCTACTCTGGATATACTCGTACTCTGGAAACCTGTGAAAGCATTGCCTCTGGTGCAGGTGTAAGTGCCACTCCCGAAGTGCTTGACGGCCTAGATGGTAACTGGTACATAAAGACTGGGGAGCCGGGTGTTGAAAATTTGACCCGTTGGGCCTATACGGGTTCTCCCGCCGGTAACTTCTATTACCTAGACAATCGCAGTCAGGAATTCGTATCCAACTTCATTCTGGATAAGCGTTCCAGCTTGAGAAAGGTCAACTTCTACATCTCTCACGATATGATGGTGTTGCCCTTGACGGTTTATGGTTCCCAGGGTAAGGTTGATCTCCGCTTCTTTGATGTTCAGGGAAACCGCAACTGGCTGAACTTCCTGGCGGGTACTGCGGTAATCTTCAACAGTGCAGGTACGATCCGCTACGTACCTGTTCGTGGACTGGATTCCGGAACCATGAAACTGTAATTTTCCATACTTTGTAAAGACTGATAGATGCAAAGGTCCCCAGGTGAATTGCGGGGCCTTTTCTTATGAAAAAACACCTCTATTTTGCCTAAGACCTTTAACCTTTATCCTTTACCTTTTCGCTAAATAACTACATTTCAATCGTTGATTTTTATCAAAATGTTCACCTAAAAGAATGGATAAAATCCAATATGAATGAAACGCAACAGAATACTGCAGATTCCGTAGTAGCAGCACCCGCTGCCGCAGAAGAAGCTGTAGTGGCTACTCAGCCTGCAAAGGTCAAGGGTCGTTTTGACGAGCAGATCGCCTTGATGTCTCCGACCGATGCAGCTAAGGTTCAGGCTCAGCTTGACCTTACTCCTGGTGCCGATTCCGCTGTCTTCGAAATTGTCGAAGCCCACGGTGGTGGATTCCAGGTGCTCTATAAGACATACGACCAGTCTGTGACTGCTCGTAACGCCCTCAAGGCTAAGGACGATGCATCCTCCGCGGTGCTTCCCATTGCCAAGGCTACTTTGGGCAAGGAATATTGCAATGGTAACGTCGTCGAAGGCGTCTGCCAGGGCGAAAAGGAAACCTTCACTCTGGGTAAGCTTGCCGAATTCCAGGCAACTGGCCTTATCGTAGTGATGGCTGTGATTATCGGCCTTTGCTTGCTCTGCTATCTGATGAACTTCATCATGGCAAAGCTTGGCCTTAATCAGGACAAGGCTCCGGCACCCGCAGTCAAGGCTGCACCCGCCGCTGCACCTGCCGCTGCTCCTGCAGCCGCAGCTCCCCGTACCATTGGCCCCGCCCACTGCGACTGGGATCCCAATGCTAAGAGCGTTCATCCGGGCATGACCAACAAGCAGCTCCAGGCATTCCTGTCTATCGCTGCCATTGCCGCTCTGGAAGAACATCCGGGCCTTACCAACGACGAACTGGTGGTGATCATGACCGCAGCTGCAACCCAGGTCCTGGGTCAGCCCTGCCGCGTCACCGCATACAAGAATGTTAACTCTCCTGCTTGGACGATTGTTTAATCAAGGTCTAAGTTTTAGGAACAACCTTTAAAAATTCAACAGGCTATTAAGCCAGGAAAAATCAAAATGAAGAAGACCGTACGTATCAGTTTCGAAGGCAAGAGCTACGATGTAGAAGTTGAAGTTCTTGATTCCAATGTCGCCGTTGCTCCCGCTGCAGCTCCTGCTGCTCCGGCTCCCGTAGCTGCTCCGGCACCGGCTGCTGCACCTGCAGTTGCTGGCGGTACCGAAGTTAAGAGCCCCCTCGCTGGTTCTGTGTTCAAGCTGAAGGTCAAGGTTGGCGACAAGGTTGAAGCTAACCAGGAAGTTGCAATTATCGAAGCCCTCAAGATGGAAAACCCGGTTGTCGCTCCTTGCGCAGGTACCGTGAACTCTGTTTCCGTTAAGGAAACCGACACCGTCGTTGATGGTCAGACTCTCCTCACCATCGCTTAATTCAGCCTACTGAGGTAATTATAAATGAGTTCAATCCTTAGCTCCGTTGTCCAGTTCGCTGGCGACACTGGCTTTGCCTACATCACCCCGTCTATGCTGGTGATGTGGATTGTCAGCTTCGTCCTGATGTACTTGGCAATCGTGAAAAAGTTCGAACCGCTGCTGCTCTTGCCGATCGCACTGGGCGCTCTTGCGGTGAACATCCCCACCAAGGGATTCTACGATGGTGGCTGGAGCATCGAGGGCATGTTTGTCCCGACCGAAGGCCTCTATTACTACATCAGCCAGGGTATTCACCTGGAACTCTTCCCGCCCATCATCTTCTTGGGCGTGGGTGCCATGACTGACTTTGGACCGCTGATCGCAAATCCGCGTACCCTCCTCTTGGGTGGTGGTGCTCAGTTCGGTGTCTTCGCTACCATGTTCTGCGCCGTTGCTTTCGGTGGCTTTACTCTTGGCGAAGCTGCTTCCATCGGTATCATCGGTGGTGCAGATGGTCCGACCTCCATCTTTACTGCCAACAAGTTGGCTAAGCACCTCATCGGCCCCATCGCCGTTGCTGCTTACACCTACATGGCATTGGTGCCGCTGATCCAGCCGCCTATCATGCGCCTCATGACCAACGACAAGGAACGCAAGATCCGTATGAAGGCCCTCCGCAAGGTTTCCAAGGCCGAACGTCTCGCTTTCGCTGTCATGGTGATGATTGTGTGCATCCTGGTTGTGCCCGATGCATCCGCACTGATCATCATGCTTATGCTTGGTAACATCTTCAAGGAATCTGGCGTTGTTGATCGTCTCGTCAAGACCGGTCAGAACGAACTCATGAACATCGTGACCATCTTCCTTGGTACTTCTGTGGGCCTCACCATGTCTGCCGACATCTTCCTGCGCCCCCAGACCCTCATGATCATCGCTATGGGCGTTGTGGCCTTCGGCTTCTCTACTGCAGCCGGCCTCTTCCTCGCAAAGATCATGAACAAGCTCTCTCCCAAGAATCCGGTGAACCCGCTCATTGGCTCTGCTGGCGTTTCTGCAGTGCCTATGGCTGCCCGCGTTTCTCAGGTTGAAGGCGCCAAGTACGACCCGCAGAACTTCCTGCTGATGCACGCTATGGGCCCCAATGTGGCTGGCGTGATCGGTACCGCAGTTTGCGCTGGTTACATGATTAGCCGTCTGGCTTAATAAGACCGCTCGCGCAGAATGTAGGCGATGTACCTGCGTTAGCGCTCGCTCTCACAAAAGGCTCGACCTTAACAGGGTCGGGCCTTTTGCTCACAAAGACCGTTCGTGCTAGAGTCGGGAAGTTAAATTCCGGTTAGCACTCACTCTCGCAACCGCCCTCGGTTAACACCCGAGGGCTTTGTTGCTCACGGAGACCGCAATGGTTTAAGAGCGGGTCAGAACATGTGACTGACCATTGCTCTCACAAAAGGCTCGACCTTAACAGGGTCGGGCCTTTTGCTTACAAAGACCGTTCGTGCTAGAGTCGGGAAATTAAATTCCGGTCGGCGCTCGCTCTCGCAACCGCCCTCGGCTAACACCCGAGGGCTTTGTTGCTCACGGATGGTGCGGCATTTGCCGCAAACCAAAAGCGAAATTCAAGAAGCCCTCGGTAATGAACTGGGGACTTTTTTGAAATTGGTTGTATATTTAGGTCATGGATGATTAGACTGGTGTGATGGATTTACTTGGATTGTGCGTGCGTTGAATATTCCTGAGATTACATGTGGTGGCCAAACCTACGGCAACTTCCAGTTTTTCGCTAAAGGTTTTATGGGGACTGTTTACAGGGGCTGCGACAGCCACGGAAAGACAGTCATATTAAAGTTGTGCCGCCCCACTGCAGCCGTGTACGAACAGCAGCTGGAGAATGAGATCCGGGTGTGTCGCGAAATGCATCACCCCAACATCGTAAATACAATTGACTCTGGAAAGTTGGTCCTTGATTGCGCCGATGGTGACTGCGGGGAATTTTATTACATGCTCCAGGATTTCTATGATGGCGGGAATTTGAAGTCCCATATCCGTCCAGGAATTCCGCTGGAAACCTGCGTGGCTTGGTTCTGTCAGATTGTGGCTGGCGTCGAGGCATTTCACAGGAAGTTCGTTCACCGCGATCTCAAACCAGAAAACATCCTGATGGATGCTGAAGGCAATTTGCGCATTGCAGATTTTGGCTTGGCCAAGGTTTTGAACGGCGGAAAATCCGATCCTGCAAGTTTCACTGCGAAGGATCCTTTTAACGGTTGGGGAACCATCGAGTATATGGCTCCTGAGTGTTGGACCTTTGGCGAGACCACGCCTGCTACAGATGTTTATTCCCTGGGAATTATGTTCTATGAAATTCTTACAGGAGAATTGCCTTGCAAAAGCCATAAGGCAAAGGACTTAAAGGACTTTCACCTCCATCAGCCTCTGCCTCGGTTTACTGATCCGTTATTAGGGGAACTTCAAAAACATTTGGATGCGATGACAGCTAAGAATCCGAAAGACCGCCGACTGTACGATTTCGGAAAAATGACCCTGTGATTGCCCGGGGGTTCGGGGGCAACGCCCCTGAGTAATAGCGCTGTGAAAAATGATTTATCCAACATTCGCAAATGGTAAAACCATTTGCCCGGGGGTTCGGGGGCAACGCCCCTGAGTAATAAAAAGACCCCGCTTTCGCGAGGTCTTTTTAAGGGTGGGTGACCGGACTCGAACCGACAACATCCAGAATCACAATCTGGGACTCTAACCAATTGAGCTACACCCACCATGAGTGTGAGCCAAATATAAAAAAGCCACCCTAACTTTCAAGGGTGGTTCTTTTAAAATTTTCAATTTTTCTTTTTTTACGGGGTGAAAACTGCGATTTTAAAGAAAATTAGTCGTTTTTCAGCTTAGAAACGATACGCAGGAAGTTGGCTCGCTTGAAGTCGTTGCGGTGCTCCTCGCAGAATCGGGGGTAGATATACTGCTTGGGGAATACCTTGATGCTGAACTTTTCGTTGCAACCTTCCAGACAGCACCTGAAAGTCAGGTCCATGGACTCGGTATAGTTGTGGCGGAAGATGATGTTCTTGGATTCGATGTTTTCCACATCCTTCTTCTGCTTCTGACGCTGCTTGATGTCACGGTGTTTTTCGCAGTACTTGGCGATCGGGTGTCCCCAGAATTCACAACCGCAACCGGGTTCCTGGCAGACCTTCAACTTGATACGCTTTTTCTTCTTGTACTTGGGTAATTGCATAAAAAACCTCAGTTTGAAAGAAAGATAGTAAAAAAGTGGTAAAAAAGTGTATGAAGCACATCCGGCTCGGCCAAATCTTCCGTGTATATAGAGTAGAGAACCAAAAAAAGGATTCACTATGAGGACAGAATCAAGCAGAAATGGTTGGATATTCATCTGGGTTGCCCTATGCGCCGCAGGCTGGCTTTGCCTGTTTCTGTTGGTTTCGAATCTTTGGGGGTGTTCATACCAGGATTCGCTGACCAACGAGGAACGTTTTGGCAAAGTGAATTTTATGGACGTGGGGCAGGGCCTTGCGGTCCTGATTGAGTTTGACGGTCATTATGGAATGTATGACATGGGGCCTGATTCTGTCGGGGTGGTGGATTCCCTGGAGTCAAGGGGCGTCGATACGTTGGACTGGGTTGTGGTGAGTCACGGCCATAGGGATCATGGCGGTGGCTTCATGGAATTGGCGTCCTCGCGAGGGAATCCGCAAGAAGATTCGCCGCAAGGAGTTTCGTCGCAAGCTTTGGGACTGAGAGTCTTCGTGAGGAATCTTTACGTGGGGCCGGATACAGCCCGGAGCTTCGTGGGCGATAGCGTCTTGCGTCTAGCAAGTCGCTATGGAATCCCGGTGGATACGTTGTACCGCGGGGACGTGATTCGTTTGGGAACGTCCGACGGCATTGACTTGAAGGTACTGTGGCCTCCGGAGTATGTTGCCGTAGGTGAAAATGGCGCAAGTATTGTGATGCAGGGTTCCCTGAGGGCGGATCCTTCAGGGAACCGCTTTCTCTTGACTGGCGATCTGGACTCCGCCGGCGAACGCCGCCTGATGGAACTGTCGCCCGACGTAAGTGCCGCGCTCCTGCAGGTGCCTCACCACGGATCCGCAGGAAGCAGTTCCCTCCGGTTTTTGTCGCAGGTGGCGCCCGGCTTTGCTGTCATAAGCGTAGGAGCGGGCAACAGCTACGGTCACCCTCGGGAAGAGGTGCTTCAGAAGCTTCGTTATGTAACCGGTGATTCTACGGCCGTATTCCGGACAGATCGGGACGGAACAGTTTCCTTCTCGCTGGTGCCTGGGGTTGGCATCCTGCGGTAGGTTGTAATCTCGAAAGGCCTCCTTGTTTTTCGCAGTCTTGTTTTAGGACTACCTGTGGTGCTGATGGAATTTAGTCCTATGGTCAGGAGGTGTTTTCAGGGGGATGCTAGTATTAATTATGTTGCGGGGGAGATTTAGTACTAGTTTTTCAATGGATTTGCTTGAAAAGTAAAGCAAATGAGTTGATTACAGTTGCTTTTTCTAGTACTAATTTTTTCTTTTGTACGATTAGTTCTAATGCAACGATCCATTTATTGAATTTTGTAGGACTAAATCGCGATGTTGAACGAATTAGTCCTAAAATGCGTTTCAATGGCCGCGCTGTTGCTACATCCAGCCGACGTTGCTGCATTCAGCGCTGTTGCTGCATCCGGCGCTGTTGCGGCAGTTACGCCTTGAAACCTACGCGAGCCTGGAAGTGGCAGCGGGCCTTTAGCGGGTTGCCCTTCATGTCTTCTGCGTTCATGCCAAAGAGTACGGCGTGATGCTTGGAATCCTTGAAACGGACGATGTCCACTTTTTCGCCAAGTGGAACCTGCTGGATATAATTCATTTGTATGGAGCGGATGCCGCGGTTCTTGATCTCATCGCGGCTCAGTGCGTCCAGTACCCAGTCTACATAACGGCAATGGTTCACGTGATGATTGATGTCCATGTCGGTATTGCGGGCCTGCACGTGGTCGATGACCTTGGGGAACAAGCCCATTGACAAAATATCGAGTTTTTCGGGGAGGGCTTCCTTGCCTTCCTCGATGGGAACAGGGTAGGGGCTTGTAGAAGGTGGAACAGCCTTTCCTGTCTTCATGTCCACAAGCAGCCAGCTGGATGTTCCTTCTACCAGGATGTTCCCGCGGCTGTCGCGAACCATGTAGTCCTTGTATATTACTTTGTCCTTATAATTCTCCTTGGCCCATGTGCTGACCCGCAGTTCTTCGCCAAGGACAGGAGTATGGTTTAGGCGAAGTTTCATGCGGGTCACGGCGCAGCCAAAGCCGGCGCGCATCATGTTCCAAAGTCCGTAACCCTTGCGTTCGGCGTCGGATAGGGCGGCTTCTTCGGTAAACTGGAATAGGCGAGAGAGCTTGAGTCGATTGTGTTCGTCGCAGTCGGAGAAACGTACCGTGAATTTCAATTCGGTAATTTCGTCTTCGCTGTCCTTCTGATGGGCGGAATCGGTACGGGCTGCGCTGGCCATCATTTCGGGGCTGATGGATAGTGTTGATTCGTCGGGACCATAGCCGGTTGGGGCCTTTGTCTCGGCCTTGGGTTGACTTGAGTCCACAATCTTCTTAGATCCAAACAGCTTTTCCAAGAACATAAAACCTCGTATCGTTATAATTCCCATTAAATCGGGGATGCAGAAATAAAAGACGATGTATAATTTATAAATTTGCGACATGGCAGAACCTTTTTCTAGACCCAGTTTTATCCAGTTGCCGGCCCTGAGCTCCTACAATGGCGAAGTCCGTGTACCTGGTTCCAAGAGTATTACCAATCGTGTCTTCCTGATTTCCGCTTTGGCAGAAGGCACTACCAAGTTGCACAACCTGCTCCGTAGTGACGACACTCTCTATATGGGTGAGGCCCTTAAGGCCTTGGATATCGGCATCGAGATGTCTGAAGACTTTACCGAGGCAACCATTGTGGGTAATGGTGGTGCAATTAACGCTCCCGAAA
The DNA here is from genome assembly GCA_024398965.1 of Fibrobacter sp. Taxonomy (NCBI): domain Bacteria; kingdom Pseudomonadati; phylum Fibrobacterota; class Fibrobacteria; order Fibrobacterales; family Fibrobacteraceae; genus Fibrobacter; species Fibrobacter sp. Next base: position 123,902 of record JAKSIF010000006.1, read on the forward strand.
ACGTAGATGGGGACTGCCTTGCAGAACTTTACCTGGGCAATGCGGGAACTGCCATGCGATCACTCTGTGCCGCACTCACCCTTGGTGAAGGCGAATTCCACTTGAGTGGCGAGCAGAGAATGAAGGAACGCCCCATCCGTGACTTGGTGGAGGCTTTGCAGTCTCTTGGCGCCGACGTGGGCTACATGGAAACGGAAGGCTATCCTCCGGTTTGTATCAAGGCCCATGGTCTCAATGGCGGTACCGTCAGTGTCCGCGGCAATATTTCTAGCCAGTATTTGACCGCGCTCCTGATTTGCGCACCTTATGCAAAGGAACCCCTCCACATTCATGTGGAAGGTCAGTTGATTTCTGCTCCGTACATTTTGCTGACCCTGGATGTCATGAGACATTTCGGCATTGAAGTTCGTCATGACGGTTTGACTGATTTTTATGTGCCTAAGGGTGTGTACAAGAGCCCCGGTGATTACATGGTGGAAGGTGATGCAAGCTCCGCCAGCTATCCGCTGGCCGCAGCCGCAATTGCAAAGGGCAAGGTCCGTGTCCTTGGTGTCGGATCTGAATCCCGTCAGGGAGATGTTGCCTTCGTCAAGGTTCTCGAAAAGATGGGCGCTAAGATTACCATGGGCCCGGACTGGGTGGAATGCGAAGGTGCAGACCTTCACGCCGTTGACTTGAATTTGAATGACATTCCTGACGCAGCCATGACCGTCGCTGTTCTTGCTCTATTTGCCGACGGTACGAGCCATATTAGCGGCATTGCCAGCTGGCGTGTTAAGGAAACAGACCGAATTGCTGCAATCGTTGCTGAACTGCGTAAGATGGGTGCCCAGGTTTCCTCTGACATGGATAGTATTACCGTGACCCCGCCAGAAAAGCTGAACGAGAACGTTGCTATCGAAACGTACAACGACCATCGTATGGCTATGTGTTTTAGCCTTGCCGCATTGGGTGGTGTTCCGGTCAAGATTATGGATCCGGCTTGCGTAGGCAAGACCTATCCCAAGTACTTTGAAGATTTTTTGAGAATCGCTAAGTAGGTTGTTATTTTGTTGAATCTTAAAAGTTTTGCAGTTGCACTGGTTGTTGCTTTTATTGCCTTTGCCGAGGTTGGGGCAAAACCCGCTCCCGTAATTCGCTCCGCCCCGTTGACTAGGGATACCCTGGTCCTGTGGGCTATGGACGAAGGCATCAATTCGGGTAGTACTCTTCGTAAGATTACTCGGCGCTTCGCTCATCGATCCGGCTATCCGGTAAAGGTTCGCTTTCTGGACTGGGGAACTGCATTTGAGCAGTTGACTCGAACCCTTGCGACAGATGCTGCTACTGCAGAGGCTTCCGGCCTGGAATTTCCAGACGTTATCCAATTGGGCTCCAGCTGGGTTCCGCATTTCGCAAGCCATGACTTGATATCCTCTGTACCGGAGTCCCTGTTGGTCTCCTTGGATACTACACGCTTCTACGCAGAGGCCATGAAGGTTTCTCACCTGGGTTCCGATGCGGCGACTTATTCTCTTCCGTGGTTCCTTGACGTTCGAGGCTTGCTTGTAAACAAGCGCCTTTGGAAGGAACTGGAACTGACTGAGGATGACGTTGCGACCTATCCTAAGTTCTATGGAACCTTGCGTGCAATTTCCAAGAAGAAGTTGAAGAACAAGGTGGGTGCATCCGTAGCTCCCTTTGGCTATGGCGTCAAGAATGATTGGACCGGTCACCAGCAGATGTCTCCCATTATCTGGAGCTTTGGCGGAGACCTTGTTGCCAAGGAAGGGGACTCCTACCGCAGTGCCTTGGCTGATTCCAATACCCTGAATGGATTGCGTCATTATTTTAAGTTTTTGAATGACCTGGATATCTCCCCCTATGGATTCCAGGAAAATTCGACTCAGAATGCGGATCGCTTTGTTCGGTCTGAACAGTTGGTAATTTACGGTACTGCCGAATTCATTCGCAAGCTTGATTTCTCTGGTGATCAAGGCGGCCTCAAGGAATCTCTTCTGGCTGAAGATAGCCTTGCCTTTATCTCCTTCCCCGAAGGCCCCAATGGCCGTTTTACCTTTGTTGGTGGAAGCCACCTGGCTCTTCCTAAGAGAGGTTCTCTTCAGAAACAGAAGGCTGCCGAGGCACTTTTTGTCTACCTGCTTCGCGCCGACAACATGGACTTCTTCTCCCGTCAGATCGGTTTCTTGCCTGCAGACCAGTCTATGATCAGCTTGTGGGCTAAGGATTCTCGCTACAATCATCTCATTGAAAACCTGGAAAAGAATGGCCGGAGCTTCCCCAACATTCCGGAATGGAGTGAAGTGGAATATGCGATCATCACCATGATGAATGTTGTTGCGAAAAGCATTGAAAGCCGCACTGCGGATGCAAATGAAATTATTGTAGATGCTGTACTGAAGGCTCATCAACGTATTAATACGGTTCTCAAGTACGAAGAAAAAACAAGTCCGGTAGAAGTCCGTAATCGTATTGAGCGCGTTCTGATTACGCCGGTGGAAGAATCGGCCTATGTCCAGAATGATCCTGATTCGGATAATGGAATATCCATGTCCTTTGTCATGGTTGTTGGATTGGTGCTGGTGTGCCTTGCTCTGTTTATTTTTGTAGGCTATGCCGTAATTCACCGTAAACGGTAATATGAAAAGATCTGTATTCGCCACTTTATTTGCTGTTGTTCTTTCCGTTGGTTCTACCTTTGCGAACTTCGTGCCGGATTCATTCCAGGTCTATGTGGATTCCTTGGTTCCGGGTTCTCGATATGGTTTGTCCATTCGTTCCGTAAAGACGGGAAAGGAACTTGTGAGTATTCGTGGTGAAGAACGTTTTACTCCCGCAAGTTCTCTAAAGTCCTTGACTACGGCTGCAGCCATTCATTTTCTGCCCTTGGATTATGAGCCCAAGACCTATGTATCTTTGAATGGAAGCGTCCAAAAGGGAGTGTTCACCGGCAAGGTGAATATTCGTGGCGAAGGAGACCCGAACTTTTCCGGCCGTTATTATGCGGATCCGTTCCATGTGCTGTATGCCATGGTGGATTCTATTCGCGCCTTGGGTGTTGATACCATCCGCGGTCGCATTGACTTGGATTCCAGTTATTACAAGGGTCCTTGGAAAGCGGAGCACTGGCGCAAGAATTTTTACGACGCCTGGTATGGTGCAGAAATAGCTCCGCTAGGCTTCAATGACAACTGCGAAGTAATCCGTTTCAAGCCCGGCAAGGAGATTGGCGATACTGCCCACGTGGAAGTGATTCCCGATGTGGGTTATGTAACCTTGAAAAATGAGTTGGTTACGGTGAAGGGTAGAAAGAAGGGCTGGACATGGGCCCTTGATCCGGTGAAGTCCGAGATTACCATTGGCGGAACTATCGGTGTGAATGTGGATTCTGCCCAGCTTGTACTTCCCATCAGGAACCCTGTTGGCTTTTTCAATGCGGCCTTTGCCTACGCACTTAAGGAACGCGGTGTCGTTTATGAGAGTAAGGACAATGTGCCCGATGGGATTGAGATCAAGAGATTTTCCTATTCTGCAGCACCGTTCCTTAGCATCCTGGATGAAATCAATCAGCGTAGCCAGAATATGCACGCAGAGACCCTGTTCCGTAACATGGGCGCCCAGGTGTCCGGAGAAGGTAGCGTTGATGGTGGCCGTGCTGCAGAACAGAAATTTCTGAGTGAAATCGGTCTTGATCCTTCTGACTTTGAAGTTTGGGATGGATGTGGTCTTTCGCCAAAGAACAAGGTCAAGCCCTCTGTTGAAACCATGCTGCTTGCAAAGATGGCTCGTCATCCCAAGGGCAGTTACTACATCAACAGTTTTGCTGGCCCTGGCCTAGGTACCGGTGGCAAGCGCCAGTTGGACAATCCTTATCCCTGGCTGACTCGCTTCAAGACTGGCTTCATCGGGGAAGTCCATGCGTTGGTTGGCTACGTGTTCCCTATGGATGGGGATACGCTCACTATGGCCATGTATCTAAACGAAACAGGCAAGAATCCCGATGCCACCTTGAAGGATGTTCTTGATACCTTGTGGACCCGCGTAGTGATGCAGGTTAACGACCATTATGCATCCCTTATGGAAATGAAGTCTCTCTGGATTTCGGGGCAGAATGTTCGTGGCCTGGCAAATCGCCTTGACTATTTCAGCAAGTCACTTATCGGTAAGCCCTACCTTCTGGGCCCTATGGGCGAAAGCTATCTGGATTCCATCGAGAACAAGCCCCTTGTAAATCTGGATTCTGTTGACTGTGTTACCTACGTTGAACACGCCTTGGCTCTGGCTCTTGCCACCAGTGAGGAAAAAGTGTTTGGTGTTCATCAGCAGATTCGTTACCTTGACGGGAAGATTGACTATGCTCATCGCAAGCATTACTTGTTGAACGACTGGGTGGGCGAGGGCAAGTTTGCAAAGGTGATTCCTCTTCCAGGAGACACTACGATTCAGCGCACCATGCCGAAGAAGGACTTCTTCAAGGCCAAGGGAATTAAGCGCAAGGAAGAAGACAAACCTATGGATATCCGCTACCTGCCTTATGACAGGGCCTTGGAATTGATGAGCAAGCCTTACGAAGGCCCGTTCATGGTTGTAGGCATTGCATACATTGGTAAGTTTGATAAGATAGATGCGACTCACACAGGTTTTGTGATTTTACGCCCTGGGGAACTCCCTATGGTTCGACATGCATCTTCCTTGAAAAAACGTGTTATAGAACAGCCTTTGAATGAGTATCTGGAAAGCCGTCGCGGCAAACTTCCGGGAATAACCCTGTTTGAATTTAAGCAGCCCTAAGGGGCTTTACTCAGTCGCCAAAGTCAAAGGCGAGAATCGCTACCAGTTCGTGAGAATTTGCGTCGCCCGTTTGTTCGGCGTCCTTTTCAAAGACGGTCCAGGAGTCTGGAGTCCATCCGTACGCATTGACGGTAAGTTCGTTGCCTATGGCGGTTTCTGCTTTTTCGATTTCTTCCCACTTGATACGGCCCGCTGGCGCTTTGTAATAGCGTAGCATCCCAAGGGCTTCCATAGATTCGGGGTGATCGTCCACCAGCTGGTAGACGCAATCCTTGTAGGATTCCCCTTGCAGTCGTATGACCCTGTAGAGCCGCTTGCGTCCTAGGAACTTGGCCAAGTCGCTTTGGTGAACATCAATTTTTGCGGAGCCTCCAAAAAAGATGGAAAGCTCCCGAAAGATTTCGGAGGATTCATCCATTAAAGGGGAAAGCTTCTTGATTTGTTCTGCAACGTCTGCCAGCATGTTCTAATAATACAAAAAGAATATGCTCTATAGTCATTCTGAGTGCGGAAAGCGTGAAGAATCCTTGTAGGAACTGTATTATTATTCTAATATTTGAGTGGTATTTGGGGTGATAGATTATAGGAGGTCCTCATGAATTTCAAAAGATATACAGCGGCAGCAGCTTTTGGCCTTGCTGCCATTTTGGCTGGCTGCTCCAGTTCTGATTCCGGTTCCGACAATGTGTCGGGAGCAGTTTCCAGCGATGTGCAGTCATTCAAGGTAGAAAGCTGCAATAGCGATATCGATGCCGCAGGTAGTTCCAAACTCGAAATGGCCAAGGGCGACCTTGTGGAATTCCTCGGGGCTCTGGAGGATGGTGAAATCCGCAAGGCTCAGGGAATTGGCGCGAGCATCAAGAATACCTACCGTCAGGTTCTAGATGCCTATCCGGCCAACTGTGAAGCCCAGCTGGGTTATGCACTTTCCTCCATCGCCAACCTGGTGAATAACGACGCCTTGAATTCCGTGCTGGATTCCCTGGAAAACCGCGGTATCGTGGAAACGGATTCCAGACGCAACCTTTACAAGGTTTCCGAATCCGAGATGGCGAACATTGTGGTGGGTACCAGGGTTATGGCCAAGCAGTCTTCCAAGGTGGTGACCGCAACCATGCAGGATGCCGTTTCCGAAACCCTTCTGCCCATGACTGACTCCGCCATTACCTTTATTACCAATGTGGTCCGCAATGGCTCTGTGACGGTGCTATACACCAACGGCAGACGTACCGTGGAGCTGGATAATGGTGAATTTGCACCGGCCCTGGGCGCTCTCTACCTGATGCGCGCCTTCATGGTGGCTGTCGCCAGCATCAATATCGATTTCGATGAAAACGGCAGTTACGACTGGATCGATTCCCTGATCGAAGTCGACATTGCCAACTACAAGAGCAACCCTGGCGTCAAGAAGGCCATCAAGCTTCTGGACAAGGATAATCCCTTCGCCACCATCAGGGATGACTGGGCTCCCGCCTACAAGAACATCCCCAACATGCTGGACAGCGCCATTACCTACGTGCAAGTTGGCCTGCAGTATGGTATCGACGAAGCTGCCAACGGCCTCAAGACCCAGCTCCATGACATTTACGTTGTGGGCGACGATGAAGATGCTGACGTGAGTGTTTCCTCCCTGCAGGCTGCCATCGATACCCTTTCCCGCGTCAAGGACGCTCTGCACAACGATATCGAATTCAAGGTTTCCGGTAAGTCCTACAAGGTGAACATCGGCAAGTTCTTCGGCATTACCAATGTAAAGAAACTTCTGCCCTACCACAAGATTATGCCTGTGGATGATTGGTTCAAGCCGGGCAAGAACGACTTCTGGGCCGATTCTCTTAATTGGCATTCTTACGCCAGTCGAGAACTGGAAGCTTTGTTCAAGGCAGCCATGCCCCTCACCGGCAAGGAAGAATACGTTGGCGTAGATTTTGATTCTGACTATTACGACGACGATCTGGATGATTATGTGGAAACCCCGGTTGTCGATTTTGATATCGAATACGAGGAAGGCTATGCCTATGGCACCTACAAGGTGGTGTTTGACGGCTGCAAGGCAAGTTTTGAACTGAAGAGGTTTAGATATCGCAGCTATGATTACTATGGTGATGAAGAAGAATCCGCTGATACCATGAAGGTGACCAAGCAGGTGACCCTAAGTTTCGAATTCTGCAAGGTGGAAGACGGTGTGACCAAGTTCCTGATCGCCGAAGGCGCTGACGCTCCCAACGTTTTGGTGTTTACCGACAAGAACGGCAAGGAACTGATCAGCTTTAGGGACCTGGTGACTGGCGTGAAGTACCCCTGCGAAGACCATTACCACTATCGTTCCTACAACCTGAAGGAAATGAAGGAATTCCTGGAGTTCCCGGATATCACTTTCGGTGGTGTGTTCCCGGGCATGACCAAGGACAAGATGTGGGAACTGCTTGCCGACCTGGATGAATATGAAGACGATGATGATTATTTTCGTGAACCCAGCCCGGTTATGCCGGACTTGAATGTGGACCCTTGGGTTGAAATGGACGACGTAGATTGGTAAGAATAGTCGCCATTTGCCTATTGGCCGTAAGCCTCGCGTGCAGTGCAGAAATTGCCTGCAGCGGGCTTTTTTTGTTGAACCGTGATTCGGTGACGATCGGGCGCCACACCTTTTTTGGCGGGGTGGATTATGAACGTCTTGGAGGCCATTGGAAAGATGGCTGGGACCTGGATGTTAGATGGAATAGTGCAAATCTAACGGCCGGATTCCAGAGTGATTTTGGTCTGCTGTTCATGGGGGCGAGCCTGAAGGGGATTGCCTTTGGCACCAGCAGGGTCAAGTGGACTCCGGAAGATGGGAACGCGTCAGAAATACCCGTCATTGACGCCCGTTGGGAATCATCTATGCTTCGTAAGGATGCCTGGATCGGGGCCCGCCTTGGTGACCATGGGGTTCACGTGTTCCTTGGAAACGTGGGGAGCTCGCCGGTGAATCGTAGCAGTGAGTATTACATCCGTGATTCTGTCAGCCTGTGGATTCTTGGTGGGCGTTATTCCGTGTCGCCTTCGTCGGGAAGCCCGCTTGGGGGCTTGTCTGTAGGGTACGCCTACGCGAACGCCGATGTAACTTTACAGGGAATCCGTACCCAGGAAGAAAGCCGTAAGAGGTTCGTGTATTTGCCTATTTCTGCTTCTGCCCATGTGGTGGATCTGAGTTATGGAGTGGGGCCCGTGGAGCTTAGGGCCGTCGCCCTAGGGGCCAGCGCCCATCTGGACAACGACGGTTCCCGCTTTCACGAAACTTTGGCGGCTAATCGTGCGTTGAGTGCCTCGGTGATGCAGGTGCTTTCCTTCAGCTTTATGCAGAAGAGCTTCAGGGACAATGCCGATGCAGACCTGATGGCGGCTGCGCTGGGAGCCACCTACCGCAAAAGGGTGATGCCCTGGGTGGAGCCTGTGGCATCATTGGATTTTTTTGTCGCGGATGTTGATATTGATGGCCGCCAGGTGGAAGAGACTGCCATGCTTCTTGGAATTTCATATAAAGAAAGCCGATTCGGCTGGGACGCCTTCGGCTTTGGTGCGTTACTGGGCCTTGGGGCCGATTTCAGAGTTGGCGCCTTGGGGCTTTCTGTAATGGCCCGCCAGGTATTGCCCCTTGTGGTGGATGTCAAGGAAAAATACGATGACACCCAGGAAGGGTCTAATGATTCCGTGGGGCTGGGCGATATCTGGGACAACTTGGGGAACGGATTGTTCCTTTCGGCGTCGTTCTCCTTTTACTTTTCGTAAATGACGAAGGCGAAATGCCTGCTGTCGGGTGCCCAGGAATTCACGTTTACCGTTCCCTGACCTCCAAACAGCTTCAGAATGGTCTTGGGTTCGCCAAAGGGTTTTGCATCGCAGGTACCGTTCTGACTGCAGGAGCTCTGGCGGCGCATCAGGCGTAGTTCCACCATCTTGTTGGGAACGTGTTCACCAGGCTTTACGTCTACCTCGGTGTAGGCCACGGTCACGATCTTCTGTAGGTCCGGAGAAATGTGGGGGAACCAGGTATTCCAATGTTCGTCGAAGGTCAGCTGTTCCTGTTTGGAACCGTCTGCCTTCATGCGCCAGGCCTGCATGCGGCCGGTGCGTACGGAATTGAAGTAGATGTATTCACCCTTGCTGTCGTATTCCGGACCGTCATTGAGGCCCCGGGCTGTCGTCAGCTGTTTTTCGTTCCCGCCGGCGGTAGGAATGGTGTAGATGTCGTATTCGCCGTTACGTTCGGCGCAGTAGGCCAGGTGCTTTCCGTCGGGCGTGATTCCGTGGAGGTAGCTAGGTGCCAGCGGCGTCACCAGCACAGGTTCGCGCCCGTCAAAGAAAATCTTGTAGATGCGGGACTGGCCATCTTCTTTCGTGTGGTGGCTTACATATAGACCGCTTCCATCAGGATCAAGAACGTGGTCGTTGTTACAGTTGTCTACATAGTAGCTGGGCACTTCCGTAATGTCGCCTGCGGCAAGTTCGCCGGGATTGCTGTTGCTGTCGGATGCGCCGCGGACCAGGTCCATCTTGTAGATGCGTCCGTTGCTATTGTAGGTGATGTACTTTCCGTCGGTGCTCCAGTTGGGAGCCTCGATGACGCAGTCGAATTTCTTGAGGGTGGTAATCTTTCCGGTCTCGATGTCGAACACCTGCAGAATGGACTTGTTGCCGCTGCGGTCCCAGGTAACGCCAGGCGCAATTTCAAAGGGGTAGCTGACGCCAAAGCGGTCGCGGATGGAATCCATCAACTCCATCATTTCCATGGTCTTGTAGTGCGTCATTTCGGGGCATTCCTTGTCGCCCTTGGCTAGAGCGTCGCGGCAAGCCAATACCTCGTACTCGTAGCAGTTGCAGATTCTCTCCGGCTTTACGCTTTCTACAAGCTGACCGGCGGCATCATAAACTTGCAACTCTTCCATGTCATTCAAATTCACCACGCGGATGTAGCCCTTGGTTCCGTAGATGATGCCTTCGTTATGCCAGGGGTTTGCGATGGAACACTTAAGGTAGGCCTTCTTGCCGTTTTTGTAAGTGATGTTGATCCAGTCGGTAGCATCCACGCCGGTATCCGTCTTGATACAGCGTGCGTCAAGGTTTGCAATGGGTGCGCCGTAGTTTGCGCAATCCCTACCAACAATGCCGACGCAATTCCCATCAGCGGTGCTGTCACAACTAGAGTTGTTGCCGCGGCAGCCTTCTTCGTTCAAGAACAGGTCTGCAAAAGTCAAACTGTAAATGCCCAAGTCCAGCAAGGCGCCACCAGCCAAAGCCGGATTCACCAGGCGTTCCACATGAGTCAACGGCTGGGAGAAATCTGCTTCCACACTCTGGACTTCGCCGATGCGACCTGCGGCAATCCAATCGCGAACAATACCTACGGCAGGCAGGAATCTGGTCCACATGGCTTCGCACAAGAATACGCCCTTGTCGTGGGCCATGGCCATGACTTCCGTAGACTGCTTTACGTTTCCGCAGAAAGCCTTTTCTACCAGGATGTTGCGGCCTGCGCTAATGCAGAGCTTTGCGTGTTCGCAATGGTGGGAGTGGGGCGTTGCTATGTAAATCAAGTCCACTTCGGAATCGTTGGCCAAATCTTCGTAACTGCCGTAAGCCACCTGTGCACCGTATTCACCGGCAAATGTCTGGGCCTTCGTCAAGTCCCTTGCGGCGGCGGCGTACAGTTCCACGCCCATGTCCTTGTTTTCCAATGCCTTAACGGCTTCAGCCATCTTACCAGCGATATAGCCGCAACCAAGAATTCCGAACTTCAAATTTTTCATGTTCAAAATATACTTTGCTGCAGCAATATCCGTACAAAAATTCGGATACTAACTGTTTACCCATGTGCCCATCCATACGAAAATATGACTCATCAGACCACGATGTTTTTATTCCATCTTGGAATCAATTTTGTGAACAAATTTTAACAATTGCTGGTTTGGCGAAAACGCCTTTTGTAACTTGAAATCAAGGGTCGATGATGATCCGGCTTAAAGGAGGCTTACCATGAAAACGCTAAAACTGACTACGTTAATTCTGCTTGCTATGTTGGTCAATATGTCTTTTGCGTCCAGGATGGTAAAGTCCAAAATGGGTGATCTCGACATTATGGCAAAACAGGGCGGCAGCGAAATTCTTTGCACTATGGGTTTTGACGCGGAATTGGCTCTTATCAAGGAAGCGGAAACCGAAGCCCTGGTCAAAGGTGATTGCACCGGTTGGGTTGCAAAGTCTAAAATCGAGTTTGTTGCACAAGCCGCTGGGGATAAAGTCATTCGCGAATTTAGTGAAGTCGATATCCATGGCTGGATAGATAATCTTTCCACAATAGGCATCCTTGATGACAACGTGGAGGATTTCGAAGGTGTAACAATCGATCGAGACTTCCGTGAATACTTGACTTACACAATCGACCGTGAACAGACTGAAATGCACAACGGTGAAAATTAATCCTTTATTTGAAGCACTCCTCAAAAGAAATCCCGTTCAGCCTAGTGCTGGGCGAGATTTTTTTTCAAGTAGAAATTCTTTAATTAAATTTTATGTCATGAAAAGGGTTAGGTTTTATTGCTTGTTTGTAGTTTTGTCTCTTGCATTTTTTATGTGGGGATGTGACGGCGGTTGGAAAGATCGCAGCGAAACAATAGATGGGGTTTGGAAAAATAAAACGGAATTTTCCTATCTAGATTCCTTGACGACATTCGCTGCAGATTCCGCTGGTGTGGAATGTGAGTCGTTTTCCTGTAGAAAACTGACTATATATGTGAAAAACAGCTCGTTGGATACGGTGAGCACGAATGATCCTCTGACAATTCTTATTGAAGAGGAAATTGATTCCATTTATTATGAAGAGCACTATATAACATACCGTTGGGCCTCTAGCTTAATGTTGGATATTTATAACTGTAACACGGTAGATTGCCGAAATGCAGATAAGATTGTATTGCATAATGAAGACTATAGCTATTCTGTTTTATTGAAACAAGAAGATTTTGCTATAAAGAATTTGGGCAAAAAAGACATCCATTATTATAAGGAAGGGGATTTTTATCTAAAGCACTTATTCAACTTGAAGGTTGATGTAGAAGGTGTCCAAATTGATTGGGATATTCAGATGGGACATGTTGAGTATACGGAATGGGAACATTACCATATCGTACCAATTTTGGGGTGATAGATGAAAGACTTACTCTTATTCGTGTTGCTCTCTTTGTTCATTGTTGGCTGTAGCGATTATGAAACCTACAATGCCTATTACACTTATGAAAATGATTTGGATTCTACCGTCGTTGGATTTGAATCTTATGCAGGTCATATTGAGGAAATCAGGGCTTTTGGATTGGATTCTCTTTTTGATACAACCAGCGAAATGAACCTGCCTATTGTTTTAAGAAAAATGTGGCGGGGTGATAAAGAAGTGAATTCCGCTGTTGTTAGGGTAAGTGAATTTTCTGCGCCCTATGTCCTGGTTCGTGCGGATATTGCTTTGGGTGACAGTACAGAAGAAAAGATTTATTCGTTATACCAGCTAGTTGAAAATACTCCTAAGCATTGGAAGGAAAGCTCCTTAATCTCTGCAACACCCGGCTCCTCAATAAGGCAGATGCGTGTCATGCAGTTGATAAAAGATGGCTATCCCTATGTCGCAGCAGAACGCAAATCCCATGCTGAATTGAAAGTTGCTTTAGGTGGTTATTATGGTGGAACGGGCCTGTTTGATTTAATTGGCAGTGATCGAATGGATGCTTTCTCAAAAGATTTTAGTGATGCAGTGATGGATGATAGTTTACTGATGGTGTCTATTGCAGATGCCACCTTAGAAAAAGGAATTATAAAATGGAGTGACTCAAGTAAGAAGGTTTTTCTTCGTGGATATGTTGAAAAATATCTTGGTGTGGAATCTTGTAAAAACTCCGAGCAAAGAATTCGTGTGACGAATAAGTTATCTGCGTACTACAATGACAGCTTGGTTTGTGACTTGGATATTATTGTGTATCCAAGATTAATTGATAGCCTTGACAACAAATTTGGCGTTTGTGTAAATCATGGCGATTTGAAAATTATGGAGTGTGAAGACCGTGATTCCTCGTGCTACACATGTGGTATGGATGGATGGCGAGTTTCTACTCAATATGAAATTCTAAACCATTATGTGTTCCTGTGCGATTCTTCAAAGGTTGGTGAACGCGTTCATTGGGTGGATTCCATTTTTAAATGTACATCTAGTGGTTGGTATAGAGAGTTCATAGACTTTGGATATACTTTGGGAGAATGCAATAAGGATAATGCAGACGAGGTAAAGCAACACTCTTCTGGTGATTACTATACATGCGACAAAAAAGAGCTGAAGTGGAGAATGTCTGTTCCTGGCGATATTCTAAAGACACTCCCAGCATGCGAAAAAGGTGATGTGCTTCGTGTGGAAGAAATTGTTCTTGGAACAGATACAACTTATTTTGAGTGTGAATTCGATTACTATCACTATCCTGGAAGCGGAGGTCCCGAGGCGGGAGGCTTTAAGGAAGTAAAAAAGAGCGAAGCTCAGATTACGAAGGAACAAGTCTGGTTGTATGAAAACAAGGAATGCAGCAACCAGAATGTATCTGATTATCTTTATAATGTGGATTTGGGCGCATGTTTCTTTTGCGAGTATCAATATTGGCGTGGAGACTATGGCTGGTCTAGAGCTTCTACGCGTGATGCTGACAAATGTATCCAGACTTACAAGCACAAGTAAGTTTTTAAACCTTGACTTTAGAAGTTTCTATGGATAAAAAACACCCGCCCGGTATAACCGAGCGGGTTGTTTTTGTATGACATGTCATCCTGGAGCGACCGTAAGGGAGCGATAGGATCTAATGAGGAGGATTCTATCGGCCACTAAAGTGGCCTCCAGAATGACGCGAATGAATTACTTCTGATTCTTCTTGAACCAGTTGATGAGCTGGTTGGTAGAGGAATCGTGCTTGAGTTCGGTGTCAGCCTTCAGTTCCGGGAGGATCTTCATGGCCAGCTGCTTACCCAGTTCAACACCCCACTGGTCGTAGCTGTTGATGTTCCAGATTACGCCCTGGGTGAAGATCTTGTGTTCGTACATGGCGATGAGGGCGCCCAGACGTTCCGGAGAAACGTAGTCCATCATGATGGAGTTGGTGGGCTTGTTGCCTTCGAACACCTTGTGCGGAGCGAGGAAAGCGATTTCTTCTTCAGACTTGCCGGCCTTGCGGAGTTCTTCCTGAGCCTGTGCGAGGGTCTTGCCGTTCATGAGAGCTTCGGGCTGTGCGAAGAAGTTGGAGAGCAGCTTCTGGTGGTGATCGCCAACAGGGTTGTGGCTGTTTGCCGGAGCGATGAAGTCGCAAGGAATCATCTTGGTGCCCTGGTGGATCAGCTGGTAGAAGGCATGCTGGCCGTTGGTGCCCGGTTCGCCCCAGAGGATCGGGCCAGTCTGGTAGTTCACGCGCTTGGAGTCGCGGTCAACAGTCTTGCCGTTGGATTCCATGTCAGCCTGCTGGAAGTAGGCAGCCAGACGATGGAGGTACTGGTCGTAGGGCAGCATGGCGTAGCTGGATGCGCCGAAGAAGTTGTTGTACCACACACCGACGAGGGCGAGGATAGCGGGGAGGTTCTTTTCCACCGGAGCAGTCTTGAAGTGCTGATCCATTTCGTATGCACCCTGGTGGAGCTTCATGTAATTGTCGAAGCCGATGCGCAGAGCGATGGACAGACCGATTGCAGACCACAGGGAGTAGCGGCCGCCAACCCAGTTCCAGAATTCGAACATGTTGGCCGGGTCGATACCGAAAGCGGAAACGGCTTCGGTGTTGGTGGAAAGAGCAACGAAGTGCTTTGCGATGGACTTTTCGTCACCATTGAAGGCCTTCAGCACAGCTTCCTTGGCGGTCTGTGCGTTGGTCATGGTTTCGAGGGTGGTGAAGGTCTTGGATGCTACGATGAAGAGGGTTTCTTCCAGGTTCACCTTCTTCAGGGTTTCAGCCATGTGGGTGCCATCGATGTTGGAAACGAAGAACACTTCCGGAGAAGTTTCGCCTGCAGCCGGCTTTTCAGCATAGGGCTTGAGGGCTTCGGTAACCATCACGGGGCCCAGGTCGGAACCGCCGATACCGATGTTCACGACGTACTTGATGGACTTGCCGGTGTGGCCCTTCCAGGAACCGGAACGAACCAGCTTGGTGAAGTCTTCCATGTGCTTGAGAACTGCACGAACTTCGGGCATAACGTCCTTGCCGTCGACGCAGATGGATTCGGTACCCTTGTAACGCAGAGCAGTGTGGAGCACAGCGCGCTTTTCGGTGGTGTTAATCTTTTCGCCGCCGAAGTACTTGGCGCGAATGTCTTCGAAATTGGCAGCCTTCAGGAGATCCTGGAGCTTGGCCATGGTTTCGTCGGTGATGATGTTCTTGGAGTAGTCCAGGAAGATGCCGCAGGCTTCGGCGCTGAACTTAGCAGCACGGCTGGGGTCCTTGGCGAAGAGTTCCTTCATGTGCCAAGTCTTGGCAACTTCGGAGTGGGCTTCGAGAGCCTTCCATTCCTGAGAATCAGTCAGTTTAGACATAGATTAATCCTTTCCGCATAGCGGGAGTTGTAATTACGCGTGAAATTTAGAAACAATTAGCAACTAATAATGAAGAATGAAGTATGAAGTATGAAAAATGAAGAATGAAGAATGAGGTATGAAAATTGTCCATGAAATGTGAAAAATGGTGATTTTGACGAAATTTCGCCACTTTTTTCTTATCCATTATGGATAAATCGTCCATGAAACCTTTACGCCGATGTGAGTTTTGTGGGGTGGAATTGGGTAATTTATTGATGTAGGGGTGAGAAACCCTAGGTTGTTTGGTGAAAGGATGGTTCTTATGGAACAGCGTTACAAATCTCAGACTCGTACAATTACAAAGCAGTACGGTCCCAAGGTCGAAGCAATTTTGAGTGGTTTGCTCCTTGTTGCAGGAAGTGCTCTGCTCATGCTCTCCAATATCGTTTAAGATAGGCTTTTTAAGCCATTTGCCCCTTTGTAGTTCTTTTTCTCTCTAATGTAAATAGTCCCCGGTGTGCTGCCGGGGACTTTTTAAGTTCTAGATGCCTAGGAAGGTTTATTCATTTACGTTTTTTTGTTCTTCGTGATGGCGTGGGCCTTTGGGACCCTTGTGGAATTTCTGGAACTTTTCCTTCTGGAAGTCGCGGAACTTTGCCATCTGTTCCTTGGTGAGGATCTTGGATAGGTTGGCGGCTCCTTGGATGCGCTGGTTGAGCATTGCCTCGTTGGCGGCAAGGACGCTTGCCTTGGCGGCATTGATCTGTTCAAGGTTGTCGCTGTCCAGGGCTTCCTTCAGTTGCTTCTCGGCGTCCATTTTCTGCTTGCGGAGTGCCTTGAAGGAGGAGTCCATTTCGTTACGCTGCTGCTCCAGGGAGGCCTTCTGTTCCGGGGTTACCTGAAGTACGGAGTCCATCTCTGCCTGGAAACGATCCCTGCTGTGGCGTTCCTTACCTTGGAACTCCTTCATGTCGTCGGGTATTCCTGCATGGGGGCCAGGCATTCCGGGGCCGTGCGGACCTTTTCCTTCTATGCGGGGGCAGGGGGCGTTAGCCTTACAGCAACCTATGTATATTGCGCCGCCGAATAATCCCAGGGAGCATGCAAACAGGATGAGGCTTGCGATAAAAAGTTTCTTCATATTTTACTCCTTCATCAGGTAACTGATGGTAGTTGTGTTGTCTAAAATTTCGTAATCGTCTGAGTCAGCTTCGCCCAGGTTGTCGTACCAGCTGGAAAGTTCCGTGGATACCACGCTGTTCATTGATACGTTGCTGCTGCTTTGGCCTGAGGCTGTCATGACCAGATAAAGGCAGATGAAAATAAAGCTTGCTGCAAGAGGGATGGCGGCAGACATTCGGAACTGCAGAATGTTTCCCGCGCCCATGGCCTTTGACTTTTCAAGGTGTTTTTCAACGTCCAGACGTGCGCAGACCTTGTTCCAGGAATCTGCACGGGGTGTAATGCGTTCAAGTCCGGAGAGATCAAGCTTGTTGTCTTGCATAAATTCGCTCCTTCAGGAAGTTCCTCATAAAGTTTCTAGCGCGGCTGAGGCGAGCCTTGATTGTGCCTTCGGGCATGCTGTAGATTTCTGCCAGGTCGTTTACGCTCAAATCCTCGGCGTCCTTTAGCCAGAGCATGCTTCGTGTTTCTGCCGGCAGCTCGTTCATCCCGAGGGTTAGCAGCTGCGGGTCAAATCCGATATCGCTTTGAACGTCGCTCTTGCCGAAGGCTTCCTCTATAATGGTGTCGAACTTTTCTTCTTCAAGCTCGTGATGGCGTTTTTGCGCTCTCAGTTTCATGAGGCAGGCGTTGACGGTAAGCCTGTACAGCCAGGTGCTTAGGGCGGACTCGCCGCGAAACCCTTTGACAGCCTTGGGCACCAGGACAAATACGTCCATCAGGATGTCCTCGGCCTGGTCCCGATCCTTCATCATGCGGAAGGCGAGATTCAGCACGTTGGCGCTGTGCGCCTGCCAAAGCAGGGCCAGGGCTTCGCGGCTCCCTTCCTTTATTCTTTTAAGGATGATGTGATCGGCTGGTTTAAAACTCATTGCTTTCTTTAGATGCCCCGCGTCACATTGGGGTTGCATTGTAAAATAAAAAAATAGTTCTGTGGAGCGCTTTTGCTATATTGGGCCTATCATGCTGAAAATCCTGCAGGACAAGTTAAAGGAAGCCTTCACGTCGGTGCTACCCGTAGCGCTGATTGTGCTCGTGGTGTCCTTTACGCCCTTGGTGACCTTGTCCATTAAGGAAATGGTCGTTTTTTCCGCTTGTGCCGTTTTCCTGGTTCTTGGAATAGGCCTGTTCAATCTTGGGGCGGATTTGGCTATGACGCCCATGGGAGAACATGTGGGTGCCGGTCTTGCAAAGTCCCGCCGGCTTCTGCTCTTGGCTTCCGTATGCTTTGTGATGGGAGTCCTTATTACCGTTGCGGAGCCGGACTTGTCTGTTTTGGCTGAGCAGGTGAAGGCTGCTGTGAACCCCGGGCTCTTGATTGGAACTGTGGGCGTTGGCGTCGGTCTGTTCCTTCTTTTGTCTATTCTGAAGATTGTTTTCAAGAAGGATCTTTCCTCCATCATCATTTTCTTCTACATGGTTTTGTTCATGTTGGGAATGCTGATGATTTCCATGGGCAAGGCTGTCTTTGTTCCCCTGGCTTTTGATTCTGGTGGAGTTACCACTGGCCCCATTACGGTGCCCTTCATTATGGCTCTAGGTGTAGGTGTGGCCGGTGCCATCGGCGGCAGGCATGCAAATGAAAAC
Source organism: Fibrobacter sp. (assembly GCA_024398965.1). NCBI lineage: Bacteria > Pseudomonadati > Fibrobacterota > Fibrobacteria > Fibrobacterales > Fibrobacteraceae > Fibrobacter > Fibrobacter sp. Next base: position 142,026 of record JAKSIF010000006.1, read on the forward strand.
AGCTTCGGTCTTATTGCCCTTTGCAGTATTGGACCTATCTTGGCCCTGATGGGGTTGCTGCTTTTCTCGAAGGGGGATTTGTCCTACCAGCTTTCTGAAAGCGCTTATTCCATTGACGCAAGTCTTGGTTGGAATTTTATCTATACGGTCCTAGGGGTTGCGAAGGAAGTGATTGTGGCCCTCGGGCTGATTGTTGTCTTCTTTACCGTTTTGCAAGTGACTGTACTTAAGCTGACAAGGGCCAAGCTGGTACAGATTGGTTTTGGCATTGTCTATACCTTTGTGGGCCTGGTGATTTTCCTTACGGCAGTGGCTGTTGGTTTTATGCCCATTGGCTTTGAACTGGGGCAGCAGTTGGCAAGAATGCCCAGGGCACTGGTTGTTGCGGGCTTTATCATCGGCATGGTGGTGGTGCTGGCGGAACCTGCAGTGCATGTTTTGAACAAACAGGTCGAAGAGATTACAGGCGGTCTTGTGACCAAGAAGTCCATGCTTATTGCACTTTCCGTGGGCGTGGGCATTTCCATCGGTCTTTCCATGCTTCGCCTGATTATGGGTTTCCCTCTTATCTATTACTTGATTCCCGGCTACTTTATTTCTCTTGGCTTGTCCTTCTTTGTTCCGAAGCTTTATACGGCCATCGCCTTTGACTCCGGTGGAGTTGCCAGCGGTCCCTTGACTTCCAGCTTTATATTGCCCTTGGCTATTGGCGCCTGCGCTGCCATTCACGATGGTGGCGATTCCATCTTGAGTTACGCTTTCGGTATTGTGGCAATGGTTGCAATGACGCCCTTGATTACTATCCAGATTCTTGGCTTTAAGGCCATTGTCTCTAGAACCCTTCGTAACCGTATGATGATGCGTCGTATCCAGGATGCGGATGACGAACAGATTATTGATTTTGTGTAGGTGATGTATGGCTGACTTTGGAAAGATAAATCCTGTAAGAAGGCGCAGTCAGGCGCATCATGACGGACATTCCCGTGTGTCCATGAATAAGCTCAAGATCATGATTACGGTTGTGGGCCGCGCCAAGGCGGATTTCTACATGGACCATATCCAGAGTTTTGGTGTGAACATGCAGATGGTTGTATTCGGCCAGGGTACGGCTCCGCTGGAAATTGCAACGGCCATGGGCCTTGTGGATTCTGAACGTGCGGTCATCATCAGCGTCATTGGTGAAGATCGTTTGCCTGCGGCCCTGGAAAGCCTGGAAGAAAAATTCAATACCATCGTTGGCGGCAAGGGAATTGCCTACACCATTCCCATGGCAAGCATTATCGGCAAGTCCATCTTTAATTTTTTGAGCGACAATAGAAACGCTGTTCTTAGGAGCGCAAAATGAACGGATTCAATCACGAAGTCATCTTTTGCATTGTGAATAAGGGGTTCTCCGAAATGGTCATGGACGCTGCCAAGGAAGCTGGCGCCCGCGGCGGTACCATTTTGAATGCTCGCGGAACGGCAAACAAGGAAGCGGAATCCTTCTTCCACATTGCAATCCAACCTGAAAAGGAAATCGTCATGATTCTTGTGGATGCAAAGATCAAGGATGCCGTACTCCATTCCCTGTACCAGAAGGCTGGCCTTGACACCATGGGCCAGGGCATTGCCTTTACCCTTCCGGTAGACAATGTGGTTGGTCTTACCCCCTGGAAGGTCGATGCCTCCAAGGCGGCGGAAAAGTCCGCATCCGAAAAGGGCGACAAGGAAGATACTTCCATTGCGGCTCGCCTTACCCAGAAGATGGTGGCCATTGTCTATCCCGAAAAGAAGACCGAAGAAAAGAAAGAAGACTAAACTTTTCTTTTCAATTAACATGGCGTAATTTGTATAAATTTACGCTATGAACATTCTCATTTATTTCCTGTTTGCGTTGTCAGGTTTTGCGGGCCTGATTTATGAAGGTTCCTGGGCTCGCTACCTAAAGCTCTTCCTTGGACATTCCAGCTACGGCCAGGTTCTGACCCTTTGTATCTACATGGGTGGCCTTGCCATCGGTAGCTTTGTGGCTGGCAAGCTGGTTACCAAAACAAAGCGCCCGCTGTTGGGCTATGGTCTTGTGGAACTGGCCATCGGTATTGGTGGTGTGGCTTACCACCCGCTGTACAATCTGCTTACAGGATTTTTCTTTGATTCTGAACTCACGGCAGGCCTAAGCTCCTGCGGCGCTGAAATCGCCAAGGTGATTCTGGCCACGGGCTCCACGCTCCCTATCGCCATTGCGGTGGGTATGACGTTCCCCTTCATTGCGGCTGGCCTTATGCGCAAGAGCGGCGCCGAGGTTTCGCTCCCCATGCTTTACTTTACCAACAGCCTGGGTTCTGCCATTGGTATTCTCGCGACAAGTTACCTGCTTATTCCAAACATCGGTAATCATGCCACCTTGATTGTGGCGGCTTCCATCAACTTCCTGCTTGCTGCGGTATTTAGCTTTATCGGTCTTGTGACTTCGCCGGTTCATTCTGTGGATGAAGACGAAAATGCCGAGGATCCCAACGAGGATTACGCAGCCGTTCACAACTTGCCCATGCCCAAGAAGAACATGTGGCTTTGGATTGCGGCAATTACTGGTCTTACTTCCTTCGTTTACGAAATTGTCTGGACTCGCTTGCTTTCCCTTTTGATGGGCTCTTCCAGCCATAGCTTCGACCAGATGCTTTCCGCCTTCATTCTGGGTCTTGCCATCGGTAGTGCGGTCAGCGGTAAGCTCTTGAAGAAGGATAGTCTGGTGGTGCTTTCCTTGGCCCAGATTTTCATGGCCTTCTTTGCCCTCTGCACCTTGTACTTCCATCAGCCTTTCTGGGCTATGATGAATGAGGCCAACCAGATTTTCAATCCCACTACAGACGGTTACGTTTGCTGGAGCCTCTTTAAGTACGGCCTTTCCCTTCTGTGGATGGTTCCTACCAGCTTCTTTGCAGGCATGACTCTGCCCTTGATTACTTTGATTCTTACCCGCGCTTTCAAGAGCGAAGCTCCCATCGGAAAGGTCTACGGCTGGAATACCCTGGGTTCCATTCTTGGTTCTGCTGGCGGCGGCCTTTTGCTGTTGCCTCTCCTGCAGTTGAAGGGTGCTCTTGTTCTTGCCGCTGTTCTGGACTTTGCCATCGGCTTTATCCTGTTGGCTGTTTACCGCAAGCGCTGGCGCCATAACGTGATGTTCTATGTGGTCGCCGCCGCCATGGTTCTTCCCTCGCTGTTTGTAAGCTTTGATCCGTCGCTGATTACCTCCGGCGTGTTCCGTTCCTACAAGAACATGCATCCTAACGAAAAGATCCACGTGATTGACGGTAAGACTGCAACAATCAGCTTCCACGAATCTAAGGTCCACTACTACGTAAAGACTAACGGTAAGGCTGATGCCAGCTTGAGCAAGGACCGTACTCAGCCCATTTCCAGCGACGAACTGACTCAGGCTGCTACCGCCTTTATGCCTATGGCTGTAAAGACGGAACCCTATGATGCCGCCATGGTGGGCTTTGGAAGCGGTATGGGTGCTCACTACCTGCTGGCCGACCCGCTGCTGAAGGATTTTGACTGCGTGGAAATCGAGGAAGCCATGATGGACTTGGCCAAGGGCTTCTATCCGTACAATGCCCGCGGTTACGATGACCCCCGTATCCATATCTTTATCGATGATGCAACCACATTCTTCCATACCAATCGCCGTCAGTACGACATGATCATCAGCGTGCCGTCCAATCCCTGGGTTAGCGGCGTGGCTGGTCTTTTTGCTCACGAGTTCTACGCCAAGATGCGCCGTTACATGAAGCCGGGAGGACTTTGGGTTCAGTGGATCCAGACCTATGAATTCAATGACTTGATGTTCTTGAATATCTTGAAGGCCTTGGACCAGACTTTCCCCTACGTAAGCCTTTACAAGTCCACTGATGAACCGGACATCATTATGATTGCAAGTGATGAGCCTGTTTACCAGAAGGGCATCGGCCGATTCAGTACGGATTCCGTGATGATCAAGGAATTTGAACGAATCCATCGCGATCCTGAATTCTTTGGCGAAAGGAACTTCCTCTTTACCAACAAGATGGTGTCCTCCTTGCTGGAAGGTGTCGAACCCAACAGCATCTTTGTTCCCATGGTGGATAACCGCGCCGAGGAAGCCCGCTTTGTTCATTCCGAGGCTCACATTGTCCAGATGTTTGATTCTTGCGAAGTGTGCTGGCAGCAGTACCTGAGCCCCGAGGATTTTGCCCTTCGTAGGCCGGCCCGCGTCAAGGCTATGGTTGAAAACGAACAGGATGGATTCCTGAAGACGGGTCTTGCTGCTTATGCGGAAGAACTGACCCAGGCTGCGAAGAATGATACCTTTACGGTTCAGGCTCAAGAAACTGTTGCCGCTGTAGACAGCGCTGTTACTGATTCTGCGAAGGCCGTAAATCAGGATTCCGCCGAAGCCGTGGTTCCCGAGAACCCACGCCTTCTTGCTCTTGAGGCTTCCTCTGGCTATTTGAAGTTCCGTGAGGAATACGCCACCTATATGAGGAGCATCCCGCTGGAGGCCCGCGACACCAATGCGGTCTATGTGAAGGTCCGCGAAGCTGTCGCAGCCAATGGCTTCCCTCAGTCTTTCGCAGACGAGTTCAACATTACGGAAGCCGCCCGTGCCGCCGACTACGCCCGCGGCGCCCTCCTGATCGCCGACTTCTACGACCGTTATGAAATGATCGACATGGACGAGTTCTTCCTGAGAAACTGCGTCCTGGTGTCTCTCATGGCAGGGGAGGCCGACCTGGCTGATGTCATCTACAAGAACGCCATTCAGCGTAACGACCGCTTCTTCGCGGTAGAAAAGCGCCTGATGGAACGCGAGATCCAGAAGCTCCGCAGAACCCTCCAGGCAAGAAAGTAATCTTCCGGGATTGATTTCCTGCAGAACTCTCAAGGCCAAGCGCTAATTGCCCGCGGATCTTTCCGCGGGCTTTTCGCATTTCGGGGCGCCGTCAGTTAAAATAAAAAGACCTGCAGTAAAACTGCAGGCCTTTTCTATCTCAAATTTTTACTTGGCTAGAACATGAAGTTCACGCCGGCGGTAAGACTAAAGGTATTCAGGGAAGATTCGTAGAAGGTTTCTTCTGCAACCAAGGTCTTGTTCAGCAGGCTGGTAAAGCATTGAACGGCTCGAATGTCGACGCTAACCCAGCGGGTGAGCATGTAACCGATGTCCAAGGCACCGCCCACTTCCATGCCGGATGTGGCCACCGTATTTTCACGAGTTCCGCCACTGCTGCTGAATTCGGATGTTCCATTCAGCTTGAGGCCCAAGTTGACGCCAAGGCCTACGTAGACACCAAGATCTTCGAATGTGTAGCGTACAATAACCGGAATTTCGAACATGAAAATGTCGATGGAGGCTTCGTTGGTGTAAATCTCCATGTCCTTTTCGTAGGTGTAGTAACGATAGTTGAAAGTCAGTTCAGGAACCAGGCTCAAGTTCTTGACGCCCAAATTCATCTTGAGCATAAGACCTGCACCGCCCTGGAAACCCATGTTCCAGCCATCGGAATTTTCACCAAAGAAGGTGTTTGTACCGACTTGGGCGCGGACACCTAGAAGCACAGAACGGGAGAAGCCTTCGTTGCGCTGCTTGTTGATATCGGCTTTCTTTGTGCCTTCAGCCTTGTACTTGGCATAGGCGCTGGCGTATTCCTCGTCGTCGGCAAATTCGCTATCTGCGGAGCCGTCGTAGGTGGCTCCTTCTTCGGCGGGAGCTTCTTCGGCAGTTGCTTCGGGGGCACTTGCTGCAGAAGCCCATTCGTCATCGGAATCAGAATCCTGAGCCCAGGTGGGGAGGGCGAAAGCCAGTGCAACTGAGGCTATGCTTGCAAATTTCTTGAAATTCATGGTCAAATAATAATAAACGAACTGTATATTCTCCGCCCTAAAACTAGATTCTTCGTGTAAAAAGAGTGTTGAAAAAAAAGTTTACCAAAAACCGGCTGTTTTGGCCTGTTTAGAGCATAAATGACACACCCAGGGACGGGTGGAAAGTCATAATGTTGGAACCTTTCAAGGAAGATTCTGCAAGAAGGTTGGTTGCCAGCAGGTTGGAGAAATTCTGGACGACCCTAAGATCAATGATAAAGTGCTTGTTTACAACGAACTGAAGGTCTGCAACAGCTCCGATTTCAACACCTTCCGTGGGCATGGTGTTGCTGCGTTTTTCCTTGGCGTGACGATCCTTGGTGTCGATGGTCTGACGGAATTCGGAATCCCCCTGCATCTTTAAACCGATATCGCCACCAAGCCCCAGATAGAAGCCGTCGTCAACAATGGCGTATCGGATCATGACTGGAATTTCAAAGAGCATTTCGGTGATAAGAGCTTCGTTATGACCGTAGTCCGAATCATGTTCGTAATTGTAGCGCCTGTAGGTATAGTCTATACCTGCCTGGACGCTAAAGTCCCTAGAAACAGGGAGCGCTGCAGAAAAACCAATGTTCCCGTCGAAACCGATTTTCCAACCGCTGGATTTTTTTCCGAAGGCGGTATTTGCGCCAAGGCCTGCGCGGACGCCGAATTGGATTTTACGAGCGAAGCCTTCTTTGCGGGCCTGGTAGTCGTTTTTGGATTCAGTTACAAAATAATCTCGTGAATCCTCTTCGTCGTCCATATCAATTACGTTATTTTTTGTGGAATCGGCAGCGGAAGAGTCTTGTACAGAGGAGTCAGCTACGGCAACATTCGTGGAATCCTGGATGGCATCTTGTGCAGGATCCTGGTAGGATTCGTTGGATTGCTCTTGGTTAGGATATTCTACTCCACAACCATCGCCAACGCAGTTTGATGCGCTTTCTTCTCCGGTGCCCTCAAAAACGCCTTGGGCAAAGGTGTTCCCGGACAAAAGGATTAATAAAGAAATGATAAAAGAAAACTTTGTGGCGTGCATATTTGAATTATAATTTTTTTTGAGAGTGTTGGAACATAAAATTAGCTGTTTGTGTATATTTGGGAATAGGTTTTAAAGGAGTTTTTATGCGCAATATATGTCTTATTTGGCGAGGCCTTGCCTATGTGGCTCTGGTTGTTGCGTCTTCCATTGTGATATGTGCATGCGGCGATGATTCGTCCGCAGGTGCAAAGGACAATTCTCAATTAGGTGATTCTTCTATTCCAAGTGAAGATCTTGAAATACTAGGTTCATGCGAAGATGGTTTAGATGGACGAGTTGTAGGAATTGTGGATGAAAATGGTGAGACGGATTACCTCTGTAAGTCAGGAACTTGGACTGCTATAAGTGAAGAGGAAGCTTTTTGCGTATTGAATCCTCTATTGTGTCGTGAGAGACCTGTAGAAACATGTTCATCTGAGGAAGAGGGACAATACAAGACCGTAAGTGATACAATTTTGAGATACCAAGAGGGTCATGTTCTAGCGGAAGACCTGTACTATCACTGTGTTGAAGGCGAATGGGTGAAGACGGAATATCGTGGACCTGTAGAATCCTGTACTGCAGAAAACGAAGGTGTGGTGGATACTTTTACCGTTTATAGCGGCCGATTTCATACGGACTATTATTTTATTTGCAATGACGGCGTGTGGAAGGAAACGGGAAAACCTGCTGGCCCCAGTGTAAGTGAACAGTGCACCAAGGAAGATACGAAGGTGGGGGATACTTGCGTTGTTTATAGACCATCGGAAAACGAAGGCTCCCTTGGATTGGCGGGAACCAGCGTAAAGTATGTCTACACAGAAGCGGGAGAATGGGAACCCGTTTGCCAACTTGCTGCTAATGGCGAATGCAAGGAAGAATAACAACAGAGTGGTTTATGTGCTTACAAAAAAGGGAGTCCTGCTAGGCGGGATTCCTTTTTTTCTAAATTTCCGCCGTAAAATTTATCCCGCGTGTCATCCTGAGCGAAATGCCGTAGGCATGAAGTCGAAGGATCTAGCTTCCTGGATGGTTCGCAAGAGGTATCTTAAAAATGGCAAAGTACAATCCGCAAGAAATTGAAACCAAGTGGCAGGCTTACTGGGCTGAACATCAGACCTTCAAGACTGGCACCGACCAGTCCAAGCCCAAGTTCTACTGCCTGGACATGTTCCCGTATCCCAGTGGCGCAGGCCTCCATGTTGGTCACCCCGAAGGTTACACCGCAACGGATATCATTTGCCGCTACAAGCGTTCCAAGGGTTTCAACGTCTTGCACCCCATGGGTTGGGATGCCTTCGGTCTCCCTGCTGAACAGTATGCAATTCAGACCGGTACCCATCCGGCAATTACCACCAAGAAGAACTGCGACAATTTCCGTCGTCAGATCCAGCGCCTCGGTCTTTCTTACGACTGGGAAAAGGAAGTGAACACCACCGACCCGAAGTACTACAAGTGGACTCAGTGGATCTTCAAGCGCCTTTACGGCACTTGGTTCGATGAGGTCCAGCAGAAGGGCCGCCCCATTGAAGAACTGCCCATTCCCGCCGATGTTCAGGCTCAGGGTGCTGCCGAAGTTCGCAAGTTCAAGGATTCCAAGCGTCTCGCTTACTACGCCGACGCTCAGGTCTGGTGGTGCAAGCACTGCAAGATTGTTTGCGCTAACGAAGAAGTTCTGAACGACGGTTCTCACGAAAAGTGCGGCACCAAGGAAGTGGAACGCCGTAACCTAAAGCAGTGGCTCATGCGCATCCCGCATTACGGCGACCGCTTGCTGAAGGGCCTCGACAAGCTTGACTGGCCCCAGGGCGTGAAGGACATGCAGAAGAACTGGATCGGTAAGAGCCAGGGTGCAGAAGTGGATTTCGCCATCGCTGATGCAAACGGCAAGCCCACCGAAAACAAGCTCCGCGTTTATACCACCCGTTGCGATACCCTGTTTGGCGCAACCTACATGGTGGTGGCTCCTGAACACAAGCTGGTTCCGACCCTCACTACTCCGGAACAGAAGGAAGCTGTGGAAGCCTACGTTCACGCCGCCGCCCTCAAGAGCGATTTGGACCGTACCGAACTCGCCAAGGAAAAGACCGGCGTATTCTCTGGCTCCTACGCCATCAACCCGCTGACCGGCACCAAGATTCCGGTTTGGGTGGCTGACTACGTTTTGACTGGCTACGGTACCGGCGCTATCATGGCTGTGCCTGCCCACGATACCCGCGACTTCGAATTCGCAAAGAAGTTTAACCTGCCTGTCATTTGCATCATGGAACCGGACGCAAGCTGCCCGGAAGACGTGAAGCCCCAGGTTCTCGCTGGCGAAGCATGCTGGGCTGCCGACGGCACCTACATCAACAGCCAGAACGACACCCTCTGCCTCAACGGCCTCAACAAGGAAGCTGGCAAGGCTAAGGTCATCGAATGGCTGGAAGCCAACAAGATCGGTAAGGCTACCGTGAACTACAAGCTCCGCGACTGGCTTTTCAGCCGTCAGCGCTACTGGGGCGAACCGTTCCCCATCATCCACTGGGAAGATGGCGAAATCTCTACCGTCGATGATGCAGAACTCCCCGTGCAGCTGCCGGACCTGCAGGACTACAAGCCGGGTGACGGCGGTCAGTCTCCGCTGGCCAACGCAACCGAATGGCTGAACGTGGTTGACGCTAACGGCCGCAAGGGCGTTCGCGAAACCAACACCATGCCGCAGTGGGCTGGTTCCTGCTGGTACTACCTCCGCTATATCGACGCCTGCAACGGTGACGCATTCCTGGCCAAGGAACTCGAAAAGTACTGGATGCCCGTCGACCTGTATGTGGGCGGTGCAGAACACGCTGTGCTCCACTTGCTGTACAGCCGTTTCTGGCACAAGGTCCTCTTCGACCTGGGCCTCGTCTCTACCGACGAACCCTTCCAAAAGCTCTTTAACCAGGGTATGATTCTTGCCTTCGCTTACGAAGACGCAGCCGGCTCCAAGGTTCCCACCGACGAAGTGGAAGAAAAGAACGGTAAATTCTTCAAGAAGGGTACCGACATCGAACTGAAGCAGATCGTTGCCAAGATGAGTAAGTCCCTGAAGAACGTTGTGAACCCGGATGACGTGGTTCGCGACTACGGTGCAGACAGCCTTCGTTTGTACGAAATGTTCATGGGTCCTCTGGATGCCGTGAAGCCTTGGCAGACCAAGGGCATCGAAGGCATGAACCGCTTCCTGGGCCGCGCATGGCGTTCTGTGGTGGGTGACGACGATGCAGCTCCCGTCTTCGTTGACGAAGCCGCTCCGGAGGAAATCCAGAAGATTATGCACCAGTCCATCATCAAGGTCACAAGCGACATTGAAAACATGAGCTTCAATACCGCTATCAGCCAGCTGATGATCTTCAACAACGAAATGATGAAGATGGACAAGCGCTACCGCGAACCTTGCGAAACCTTCGTAAAGCTCCTGCAGCCCTTTGCACCCCACATCGCTGAAGAAATGTGGAGCATCCTCGGCCACGAAGGTTCCCTCACCAACGTGGCATGGCCTGAAGCCGACGCAAGCAAGGCTGTGGAAAACACCGTCGAAGTCGTGTTCCAGGTGAACGGCAAGCTCCGCGCCAAGGCAAATGTCGCTAAGGACATGGACAAGGCTGCTTTGGAAGCCCTCGCCATGGCTAACGAACGCGTTCAGGAGTTTACCAACGGCAAGACCGTTGTTAAGGTCATCGCTGTTCCGGGCAAGCTGGTGAATATCGTTGTTAAATAGTGGATCGCCGCGGGAGCGGTAAAGCTCCGCTCCTTGCGTGTCATTCCCCCTGCGGGGACCATGCGCACTAAGGCAACAAGTTGCCAAGTGCTGTCCGCCCTGAGCGAAGCGCCGTCGGCGCGAAGTCGATATAGAATTGTTGGCAACTTGTTGCTCTACAATTCTTAGGTTCGAAGGAGCAGGATCTAGCAAATAAAAACGCCCTGAAGTTCAACGCTTCAGGGTGTTTCTTGTTAGGAGAAGATTTATTATACAGTAAGCACGCAAGGTTCTTCGTAATCAGCTAGTAAGGAATCGTGCGTCAAGAACGTCATTCCCTCGGCTTTTGCCTGTGAAATGAGAATCTTGTCAAATGGATCTTTATGAGCTGGTGCTTCTGCTTTACGATTTAGTGTGTGCAGCAATTTTACATGACCGCTTCGTAAAGGCAACTCTATGAATTCTGCTTGCTTGCATTTGGATGCTACATCGGCACCGGAACACATCATTTCGTTGGGACGGATGATGTGCTTAATTTCAATTTCCCAAATAGAAACACTGCTGACGAAAATGTCGTTATTCGGATCATCAATAATTTGTTTAGCTTGTTCGGAAAGTTTTTCGTCTCCGTTTAGGTACCATAAGACAATGTGGGTGTCTATCAGTACTTTCATTAGTTTACCCCGAACATTTCTGCAATTTCGTCGTTGCAGGAATCAATGTTGTCAGGATAACGCAACTCCCCTTTTGCCATGCCGAATTTACGTTTGCTAGAAGCTTTCTCATTTTGTGCGATGCGCAAAAGGATTGAATCCAGGAAAGCTTCGATTTCCTGTTCGTATTCCGCAGGGATTGTACGAATTTTTTCTTCAAGCAGTTCAAACGGCATATAGACCTCCTTATCAGGACGAATATATAATAAAATTAGGACGCAGGCAAGCTGAGATTGTTGAGGGAGAAGACAAAAGGCGACATTGAAGAAGATGTCTTGCTAATAGATGTTTGAACCTCGTATTTTTCTTCAATCTACGAGGAAATTACGAGCTTTTTTACGAGGTGATTTACGAGAAATCTTGAAATTTACTCAAAAAAGCCAATTTGAACCTCGTAATTTGCAATTTTTATTGCTTAAAATTGTAGGGAGTCGCAGGCGAAAAATTATTCTCCCTTTTGGAGTCTTTGGTTCATGGGTGAGTACAAAAAAAGGCGCGGAACTTCCTCGCCAAAGATGGACCTGGGTCTTTTGACCAGTCCGATGAAACAAGATATACCTATTTTTAGGTTTATAGTCAAGTTACTTCCGTTTTGGAATAAGAAAACCTTGAAAATAATGGCGTTTGAATGAATTTAGGCCGAAAATAAGGTTTTTGCTGAGGCAAGTTTAACCTGTTTAGCCTGTTTTTATTTATCTTTAAATTGAAAATAGAGTTTTTGCTCTTGTTCCCGAAGCGAAATATCGACAATTTCATCTAAACGAGGACAAGGCGAGCGCTCACGCAAGCATGCCGTTTTGCGCGGTATGTTTCAGTTTGCTGTACCGGCTTTTTTAAGCTGGTCTTTTGGCTGTATAAGCCATGGGCAACAGCCCTTTCGGGGCGTGGGTCGTTTGCGTTTATCGTTTAGAGGCAGTCGATAGCCCCGCTTTGGTAAATGCAGCGATCCACGTCCTTTTTTTGTTTCCTGAAAATAGATGTGGTTCTTTGCGGAATGGGGGGGAGGCTCTTACTAAGTAAATATTAATGGAGAAAAAATGAAAAAAGGTTTTCTAGCTTTATTTATCCTTGCGTTAAGTCTTTTGGGCTGCAAAGATGAGTCTCCCGAGATTAAATTAATCAAAAACGGAACTTTATTTGGCTATAATAATATAACCATAGGCCAGGCTTTTGATAATTCCTTTGGTAGCACTGAATGGCGTTATTTTGTTACGGCAAAGGGGGTGAAGGTTGTTGAAATGAGAGGGAATATAGATGTTGCTTTCCCTATATTCTTTCGCCCGCATCTTCGTTATGACAGTAATGGTTCTCCAAATAAATTTTTGGTGCAGTTTATTATAGAAGCTAACGGGACGTCGTTTAAAATCTCTTCCGTAAGCCTTGGAGATTACATTTTCAGTCAAAAACAAATAGAAAATATTCTTAATTTCATTTATTCCGACCATGTGTTTATAAAACCGTTAATTGACGTTAGCAAAATTATGGAGGAAAAGGAAATATGGACTTTTGACAGTAAATGGGTTAATACGAATTCGAGGGATACTACAAGTAGGGCTGGAATACAATTTTTTAGATGTCCATTGCCCGTAGTAGAAGATTACTATCAGCGTCAGGGGTACGGCTATTTTGTTATAAAGAAACTTGTAAGTGTGAATATGCTTACGCTTCCCAATGGGGTCAAATTTGCGTATTGGCCTGAAAATGCATATGGAATTTCTGAAAAGGTCTCCCTAGATCGCATCGCAGGAAGAGACTCGTGTAATTGGGGTAGTAATCTTGTATGTCCGGATGGCTTTCGAAAAATTAATGATCATGCCGAAACGGGGGTGGATGGTGCCGTTTTAAAATTTATCCGCGAATATCCTGAAGTTGAGGAATATCTGAATCCTGTTGTGTCCTTTTATTCTGGGAGTCGAAGAAATATCATTTGCTTGTTAGAAGAAAATAATGCGAATTCTATCGGGTCTATGCAGGATTCGGTAAAAATTACGGATGATTTTATAAATGAAGTGAAGGCTAAAATGCTTGTAGCAGCAACCGAGTATACAAAGGAACATTATTCCTATGAAAATGGTGTGCAAAAATGTATCGATATTCAATTGTCAAAAGATTTCTATTTACAATTGCAAAAACGTGATAACGAAGTGTTTTTAGATACTAAATGTGAGGTACATGAAGGTGAACAAGTTTGGGATTTAGATCATTCTTATTCGTATAAAATGGATGATCAGGGGAATGTGACGGTAACGGGGGAATGGGATGGGGAATAGCTAATTGAAAGATAACACCTTGAAGTTAAGGCTTCAGGGTGTTCTTTTTAAACGCCGTACTTGGGGCTGTGAACGTCCGAAATCATCATCGGTTTATGACGAACACTTTTCGGCTTTGAGTAGTGCTCCACATATTTTACCAAGACGGCGTTAATAAGCGTTTGGTACTTTGATCCGCTCTTTTCTGCGGCGTCCTTGAAAAATTGCACGCAAGCAGAATCTAGCTGAATTGTGATTTTTTCTTTCTTCTCTCTTTTCGCAAGTTCTGCAGGAGGAGGAAGAAAGTCTTCAATTTCAATGACGGCATCCAATGCCTGAACGATTTCCTTGCTAGGGCTTTTGTACATGTTCTCTACCCATTGATTTCATTTAGTATTGGTTGAAGTCGTTCTCGAATAAGGGTTATGACATCCTTGAAGTCGAGGGGCTCCTTCCACTTAATTCGCCGGAGAAAGCCCTCCCAAAAGCGGATTCTAGTTGGGTCTTCTGCGAACTTGTCGGTGAAGGCGATTACTTGTTTGGGAAGGCTTGTATTTCTGTTTCTAAATGTATTTCTGATGGCGGATTGCAAAATTTTTGAATCAACGGTTTGCTTAGAAAAAATTTGGTACATGTCGAAGAAATCCTTCATTCGACTATTTTCTTCTTCCAATACAATCATTGCGTGAAATTTTTCAGCAATAACTGTTTCTAGGGAATAGGAAAGCAAAATTGTTTCGGGAATTCCTGACAGAAGCGCGGGATATGTGATTTGTACTGGATTTGGGGTTATGATATCTCCAAAACCGATGTCGATGGAAATTCTTTGGACGATGGTGTCGAGGTGGGCTGTCAGCTGTACTCTAACGCCCTTGTACTCCTTGTTTATCATAATGTCATCAACAAGAATATTTTCGTTGTCGAAAACCAACCCGTCTTCTGAGCAGGGCTGTGTGCAGATGTTTGAAAATACGTCTTTGATGTGTTTTTTATCGGATGAAATGTTGTGCCCGAGAAAATCTACATCAACAGTTGGTCTTGAACTGAATTTCTCATAAGCGAATAAAAGAGATCCACCTTTTAGGAAAAGTGAATTTTTGAATGCACTGATAGAGAGCCTGTACAAAAGCCTTTCGTGTACAAAGCGAATGAGAACTTGCTGATAGTTGAGGCCTTGTTTCTTTGTAAGGTCTAGGAGTCTACAGCGAATGGACTTGTCTATAAACTTGACCATTTAGAGCGATACCTCTAGGTATTTTTTTATGGTTGATTCGACTCTCAATTTTTTGGCGTAATCCAGCAACCTTGAAATACTTCGGTCGTTTCTCTGGAGGTAGGTTCGGAGAATTTCTGTGCTAAGGTCAAGGCCGATTTTGTTCCTGTACTTGATGGCGTCACAAACGGATCTTTCCAGGTCGGTTATTTGAATAGTGTAGCTCCCGATTTCTGTTTTGCAGATGCCAAAATCGAATAGTTTGTCTGTCCAGTAGTACAGTTCAAATGCGGGAAATTCCGGCAGGACAATTTTTCGTTTCCGTGGAATGGCGACGCAATATTCTGAAGGAATTTGAGTTGTCAAGTTATAATGGAACCACGCGGAATACATGCATAGTGTTCCTCCGGGAATCACTTTTTCGATATCGATCATTGTGTTTGCCAGTGATTCTACCGGGGCGAATACGCCTGCGCGCATGCGAATCATCTCTCCGGTCTTGACTTTTTGCAAAGTTTGGCGGTATTGGTATGTTCCCATGGAATCGCGGAGGAGGTATCCTTCGGTATTGCCGAATTTTTTGCCATCATATTCAATCATGACTATAATATACAAAAATCTACGGCATATTTATAAATGTGCCGTAGAAATTTGTATAACTTTTGAGAAAATCGAAGAATTGTTGGGCCTTTTGACAGATTCCTTTTCCAATCTTGAAGGTTTTTTTGAGTTTTTAACGAATTTGCAGAAACTGGTGTTTTGAAATTTGACGATTTTGTGTATATTTTGAGAATAAAATTTAACGATTCTGTGGTTGGCTATGATCTTTAAGCGCAAAATTTATAATAAGCTGGTCGAATGGAAACGAAATTCCGGTGGGAGAACCGCCCTTCTGGTTGAAGGGGCTCGTCGTATTGGAAAGTCTACCATCGTAGAAGAATTTGCAAAAAACGAGTATGCGGTTCACTTGATTATCGACTTCACTGTTGCGTCTAAGGCGGTGATTTCTCTATTTGACGATTTGTCGGATTTGAACAGAATCTTTTTGCAGCTTCAGCTTATTTATGGGGTTTCGTTTGAAGCTCGGAATACGCTTATTGTTTTTGACGAAGTTCAGTTTTGCCCAAGGGCTAGGCAGGCCATTAAGCACCTGGTAAAGGATGGTCGCTACGATTATATCGAAACGGGGTCTCTTATTTCTATAAAGAAAAATGTAAAGGACATCCTGATTCCAAGTGAAGAAGAACGGATAGAGATGTTCCCGATGGATTATGAGGAATTCTTGTGGGCCATCGGCAAGAAGGGGACGGTTCCCTTGTTGAGAAAAGTTTTTGATAATCGGGAGCCTGTGGGTATCGCTCACCGCAAGTTGATGCGTGATTTTAGATTATACATGCTTGTTGGAGGAATGCCTATGGCGGTAGAATCTTATCTTGAAACGAATGACTTGAAAAAGGTGGATTATGTCAAGCGTGGAATTTTAAAGCTTTACCAAGATGACTTTTTCAAGCTTGACGAGACCGGACGAATAACGGATCTTTTTAAGAATATCCCTGCGCAGTTGAACAAGAATGCAAGACGTTATCAGGTTTCTAGCGTGTTGCACAATGAACGGGCTGATAGCATTGCTCCGCTTCTTTCGATGTTGGTGGAATCCAAAACGGTACTAATTGCGTATCATGCCAATGACCCTAATGTTGGGCTTGCTAACAACAAGGATCCAAATCTGTTTAAGTTGTTTGTTGCCGACATAGGATTGTTTACAACGCTGGTCTTTTTAGATAAAGATTTTACTGAAAATACGATTTATGAAAAATTGCTAAGCGACAAGTCGAATGTGAATTTGGGCTACCTTTATGAAAATGTAATTGCCCAGACATTGGCGGCTAATGGTAATCAACTTTATTACCATACATTCTTGAATCCGTCTAGTGGTCATAATTACGAAGTTGATTTTTTGTTGTCCCGCGGGAATAAGATTTGCCCTATTGAGGTTAAATCTTCGAGTCATAAAGCACACGCTTCGCTTGATGCTTTTTGTGAAAAATATTCAAACCGCGTAGGGAATCGCTATTTGATTTATACAAAGGATTATCAAAAAGATGGGGCGACCCAATTGCTCCCTGCGTATTTTGCACAGTTCCTGTGACGAGTTCTGTCTACGAACTTTATTGTTAGCTCATGTTTTTGCCGCAGCACTTCTTGAACTTTAGGCCGCTGCCGCAGGGGCATGGGTCGTTGCGACCGACTTTTGGAACATCGCTTTGGGTGGGAATGTTGAATGGGGCTGCGCTTGACTTTTTTGGCATGGTGAGAGGCGTGTATCCCAGGTTGACCCACATTCTGCAATTGTTGTTGAAATCTTGCAGGGGCCTAAGTACTTTTTCAACTTCGTTGATGTCCTTGAATTCAATGCTGAATTCCGTCCGCAGGAATTCAATTTCTCTGAAGGGATTTTTACCGCGGATGCATGCCTCCAGTAAATATGACGAGGCGTCCAGGGCCGTAGAGGGGTCGGTAAATTGTTTGATAGCCTTGTACAGCTTTTCGTATTCGAGAGTGTGTGCGTTGAGGTCCATGGGCGAAAAAGCCCAATGCTCGATTTCTTCGTGGTTTGGTTGGTATATAGGCTTTCCTTGTTGCCCGTTCATGATTTCTGTAATTTCATCGCCGAATTCAATTCTATAATCGGTTAATCCGCCGTTGAAAAAGTGGAAGAATTTGGAAGCTTGGGAACACCATTCAATGTGCTTGCTTATATCCGCGCCTGTGAATTGCGTCTCGTGGTCACGGTTCCATAAGTCTGCGATATCGGAAGCGGTCGCTACGCCGTAAAGATTGGCTGCAACCTTGCAATAATCCGCGAACCCCACCATTTCTTTGGATGGGGCGTTTTTCACGATGTTCTGCAAAAGTTCATGGGGCAAATACGCCTTTAAGTGGTCAGGATCTTTGCCATAAAGATAGAGCAGACCCATTTCTGCCAGATACAAAATCTTCTCTGCGAAAACATCGCGGGCGGCTTGGCCCTTGTTCATTTTTTTGCATTCCTGGTTGAAGGACTCCTCGTTTTTATAATCCATGAACATAAGCCAAAAGGAGATCATGAACGGGCTTTCGTAAGTTACGAAGGCTTCGGCTGTCTTGTGAAGATTGCGCTCCAGCCACATCATGTATTCGAACTTTGTGAAATATGTGTCGGGAGCCTCGCCGGTATGCCAAAAGGGAGCGACATTTTCGTAAATCTGCTGAATTTCTGGCCTGTGCAAATTGTTCAGCAGGGAATGCAACATCCCCTGCTTTGGTGCTTCCTTATGGATGCAGAATGGAGAATCGAAAATAAACTGGTTGAGCTCAAAGCCTAAATTTATGTTCATGGTGCAATCTTAGAAACTTACTCCATTTTGAAAAAAGTTCTCTACTCTTCCGTCAGTATGCAGCGTACGGAAAGGCCCAGGTCGATGTCGTTGTTTCCGCCCTTGATGATGCTGCGGTCGTTGTAGGCGATGGGGGAGTAGGCGATGAAATCTTCCACTTCGGTGGAGGACCAGAGGGCGGCAGAGTGCTTTATGCCGGCGAAGTTCATGTCTGCGGGATTGTACTGGCCTGCGGGAACGATGGCAAAGCCGTAGGTGTCGAGGCCGTTGCCGTCTGTGCCCATGTCAGGATCGCGATTGGAGGAGCCGGCGGCGGTGTACCAGCCTTCGGTAGCCTTCAGGGCGAGGCCAGCTCCGAGCCATGTCTTGACGTCATCTTCGTCGGTTTCTACGTCGGAGCTTGCGAACTTGAGAAGAACTTCAAATTCCTCTTGACTGGGCAAGTGCCAGCCTTCGGGGCAGACCTTGTTGGCGGCTTCCCAAGTGTAAAGGTGGCCGTAGGTGTTGCATCCGGAGAGGCTGTGGTTCGGGCACCAGCTTTCTTCGTTACCGTTGTATTCGTAGTCCAGGTTTTCGGCCATCCAGATTTGGTTGCCGATTTTCACCACCTTGTATTTTTTGCGGTCACGGGAGTCTGTGAGGATGCCTGCCTCTGCGTCGTAGCCGTTGGCTGGTGCTTCGACCGATGTGCCGGAAGATGAAGTTGGCTTGTCGGAATTTCCTCCGATGCTGCTGGAGGATTCTGTGTCGTTTTCGGAATTTTTATCTGCGCTTGTGGAACTGGAATCGCCGCAGGCCATGAGCATGGACATGGAAACAACGCCAAGTAATCCGAGCCAAATCTTGGACATAGAGAACTCCTTTAACTTACGATTTAAAAATATTAAAGTTTTACGATGTGTTGAAAATTCTCTGCACGAAAGCTTTGATATATTTCTCTACATGAGTAAATACGAACCGCTATAGAAATGTGGTATTTTGAGTTTTGATTATGAAAGCCTACGTTTATAAAGAACACAAGAAATTTGAACTGGTAGAAAAGCCGAAGCCTGAATTGCAGGGGCCGAGGGATGCCATTGTTCGTGTGACCATGGGGAGCATCTGCACCAGTGACTTGCACATCAAGCATGGTTCTGTGCCACGGGCGGTGCCGGGAATTACCGTAGGCCACGAGATGGTGGGTGTTGTGGAATCCGTCGGTGATGATGTGAAGAACGTGAAGGCTGGCGACCGCGTGACGGTGAATGTGGAAACTTTTTGCGGGGAATGTTTTTTCTGCAAGAACGGTTTCGTCAACAATTGCATCGACAAGAACGGCGGCTGGGCTTTGGGCTGCCGCATTGATGGCGGTCAGACGGAATTTGTGCGGGTGCCTTTTGCAGATCAGGGTCTGAACAAGATTCCTGATTCCGTCAGCGACGAACAGGCACTTTTTGTAGGCGATGTGCTGGCTACAGGTTTCTGGGCCGCCCGCATTTCTGAAATCAAGACCGAGGATACGGTGCTAATCATTGGCGCTGGCCCCACGGGCATTTGCACGCTGCTTTGCGTGATGCTGAAGAATCCGGCGAAGATTATCGTTTGCGAAAAGGATGAAATGCGTCGCGAATTTGTGCGCAAGCATTATCCCCAGGTGATTGTGACTACGCCGGAGGAATGTGACGCGGTGGTGCAAAGGGAAAGCGCCCATGGCGGTGCCGACGTTGTGCTGGAAGTGGCAGGCACCGAAGAGACTTTCCGCATGGCCTGGGAATGCGCAAGACCCAACGCCATCGTGACGGTGGTGGCCCTTTACAATAAGCCCATGGCTTTACCGCTGCCGGAAATGTACGGCAAGAATCTCACGTTCAAGACCGGTGGCGTTGACGGTTGCGACTGTGCCGAAATCCTTTCCCTCATAGAACAGGGGAAAATCGACACAACTCCGCTAATTACCCACAAGTTCCCTCTGGCAGAAATCGAGGAAGCCTACCGCATTTTCGAAAACAAGCTGGACGGCGTGATTAAGGTTGCTATTTGCAGCTAAAATTTATTGTATATTGAAAACATGAAGAAATTTTTTTGGGCGTTATTTGTTGCGTTTGCGTGCGCGATTCTTTTGGGCTGTGGCAGTCATGATCGTAAGTATGTGATTGGTATTTCCCAGTGTTCGCTGACGGATTGGCGTTACCAACTGAAGGATGAGCTGGTTCTAGCTTCCTATTTTAACGAGGATGTGGAAATCCGTATGGCCTTTGCCGACGATGATGATGTACAGCAGAGCCGTCAGATTGATTCTCTTTTGGATACAGGATTGGATATCCTGATTGTTTCGCCTAATCAGGTGAAGGGCCTTTCTGGAAGCATGAAGCGGGCCCAGGATATGAAGGTGCCTGTGATCCTTTATGACCGCAAGATGAACGACGTGGAATTTACGGCGTTCATGGGTGCAGACAATTACGCCATCGGAAACATGATGGGGGAGTTTGCGGCGGCTCAGTTGAAGGGCAAGGGAAACATTGCCGAAATCGGTGGCCTCAAGGGTTCTTCGCCGGCTAAGGAGCGCCATCAGGGTTTTGCGGATGCCATCAAGAAATATCCTGATTTGAAAATCGTAGGTTACGCTGAGGGCGACTGGAAGGAAGAATCCGGTGCCAAGGCCATGGAGGAAATCCTCAAGTATTATGATGGCCCCATCGACCTGGTTTTTGGGGATAACGACCGCATGGCCCTGGGGGCTCGCAAGGTGCTTTCGTCCCGCGGGCAGTTGGACGGACAGAAAAATGAAGTTCTGTATTTGGGTGTGGACGCCCTGCCTATTTCCGATGGCGGTATGGAAAATGTCCGTGATGGTCTGCTGATCGCTTCAGGCATTTACCCCACCTGTGGTGATGAGCTGATTGACCTTGCCCTGAAGATTCTTCGTGGGGAGCCTTACGAAAAGAACAATGTACTGGAAACCAGCATTGTTACCAAGGAAAATGCCAATGTTTTGCTGCTTCAGTACCGCGAAGTCAAGAAAAGAGCGGGCTATATTGCCAAGATGCACAACCTGGTTGGCAAAATCAAGGATGAATCGGAAACTCAAACCATGCTTAGCATTGCCATGTGCCTTTTCACAGGCGTTGTTTTCGTTTTCTTGATCCTGATTATTCATGCAAATCGTATAAAAGACTGCCTGAATGAGGAACTTCGCCAGAAAAATGACGAACTGATCCGCAAAAATGAGGAACTTGATGCTGAAAAGGCCTGCGTGGAACAGCAAAGAGACCAACTTGAGGAACAAAGAGACCAACTTTTGGACGCTACGACCCAAACTTTGACCGAAAATCAGCCGACTGAACCGGAAAAGTCCATAGAAACCCCTCAAAAGAATGAATTTATGGAGAAATTCCTGTCCTGTGTGGATGAAAAGCTGGACAGCCCCACTCTTTCCGTAGAGGATATTAGCCAGGAAATGTGCGTTTCTCGCGTTCAGCTGTACCGCAAGGTGAAAAGTTTGGCCCAGAAGTCCCCTGTGGAGATTATCCGCGAGCGTCGTCTGCAACGGGCCAGTGAGCTTTTGCAGGATCCGAGCCTTAGTATTTCCGAGGTGGCTTACCGCGTCGGGTTCTCCGCTCCCTCCTATTTTACCAAGTGCTACAAGGAATTTTTCGGTAAAAATCCCCGTTCCTAGTACGCCCCTTATGTAACGTTCAAAAATAAAATTGGCTATGTTCTTTCAAAGTGTAGATGTAATATAACTATCTAAAAAACACACCCTATTAGAAACTGAGATTTACCTACCTAAAAACTGTATCTTAGATACTTGGTCTAACCTAATTTTTGTTGGGTTAGACCATTTTTTAGTATTTTTTCAGTAAATTCAACATAAAATGGCAGTCTTACACTCTAATAGAACATAGCCTTATTTTTCAAACGAGTTATGACAAGGATATTTGAATGAACCTGCTCAGAATTTTTTGCCTGGCCCTGTTCGCGGCAACCATGTTCTTTACCGCCTGCGGTGACGACGACAGCAGCAGCTTTGTTGAACCGGAAAAGGAATCCTCGTCTAGCGAAATCCTGAGCAGCGGCGACGGGACCAGTGACGGCAATGGAGACAAATCCAGCAGCAGTGTCTCGTCTTCGACTACGAACAGCTCTTCCTCTGCGAAATCCAGCTCGTCTACAGGAGACAAGAACAGTGGCGGTGAGTCTAGCCCAGCCTCGTCAA